>JBDTJC010000323.1:0-4011 GCA_039936055.1 Polyangiaceae bacterium
AGACGATCACCGCGGAGGTTGACCTCCGACCGATCGTCCGCGCGCTTCATCATTGGTACCGGAAGAAGCACGGCGTTCACATCGGCGGCTGGCCGGGCAGCTTCTTCAAAGAGGTAAAGAAGATCGGCAAATCCAAACTGCTTGGCGACGTGGCGCAAGCGGTGAAGTCCGTCGTGAAGAGCAAGCTGACCGCTGCCGCGATCGGGGCCGCCGCGGTCGTATTTCCTCCAGTGGGACTGCCAGCGGCCGCGGCGTACGCCACCGCCAATGCCGCGCTGGCGGTGCTGGACAAGGCAAACGCGATCAAGAGCCAGGCAAAGAGTGTGCTGGCCTCGGGGTCCTCGGCGGAAAAGATGCTGCTCCGTGCGAAAGCACCGCAGATTGCTCAGGCTCTTCGCGAAGCCCTGAGCGTGCGCACGAAGCTCCGCGAGATTGCTCAGCGTGCCCAGCACGGCGACATC
Source organism: Polyangiaceae bacterium (assembly GCA_039936055.1). Classification (GTDB taxonomy): domain Bacteria; phylum Myxococcota_A; class Polyangia; order Polyangiales; family Polyangiaceae; genus PMG-095. Next base: position 462 of record JBDTJC010000323.1, read on the forward strand.
GCCGCGCGAAAGACCGCTAGCATTTTCTCGCACGTCATGGCCCATCGCAATCGCGTGCAAGCTTACGTCGGGAAGGCGCAGGCGAAAGATTGGACGCCGGGACTGCTCGTCACCCAATACGGCAAGATCGTGCCCGGTCATTGGCTTCACGCGCAGTCCGCCGCGAATGCGGGACGGGTTGCTCTCTCGAACTCGATGTCAGCGACCGCTCGCGCGGGAGGGCGCCGACTTGCTCGGCGTCTGGTTTGAACATGCGTCGCGACGCCCCTGAACCGAGTGCCACGGTGTTCGTGCAGCCCACGCCGCACGGACACTGGTCGAGTAACAACAACTTCGGCAGCGAAGTCAGCTTCATGCCGGACGCTAACAACCGGCAGCGCGTCATCAAGCTGCCAGAATGGGGCGAGCCCGCTCCGTGGACCGTGAGCCTCGGCATCGACTATTCAGAAAACGCTTGGCCGAGCGGCGGATCGCGCGGTTTTGAGGTGGTCGCCGAAGTCACCTATGGCTCGGGCGGCGCTACGCAGACGGTGCTCGTCGACTGGATCCAGGGCACCTCATTCTCTGCGCCGATGAACGCGATTTCGATCGACGCCATCTATAGCATCCCGTTCTTCCCACACGGTGTGCAGCCCGGTGACTTGACCCTGAGCGTACTGCTCGCTCGAGGCTCGACGGCCTCGAGCATCCCGCCTTCCAAGTCCGCGACAGCGCTCGACGGTCAGCTCTTTGCGATTCTGGACGCCAACACGATCGCCGACCCACCGGCGCGCATTCCGAAATTCGGCAAGCGGCTCTTCGTCATGCCGCTCTCGCGAATCGACAACGAAGACCTCCTCACCGGCAACAACTACATCCGGTTCTTCTCCGCGCCGGACGTTAACGGCCTCGCGTTCGCTGTCGGAACGATACAAGTCGACCAAGCAGTATTGCTTCAAGGCGTGCTCGTTCCGCCGTACGCGAAGTACGTCACGCTCGAAAATGTTGGCGGCGGGATCACCGGGTTCATCGAGGCTTTCTACAACTTCGAGCTCCAGCTATGACCCGCGAGCAATTGCAACACTGTCTGCAGTCGTTGCCTCCGGAGGTGAGGGCCCGCCTCGCTGAACGAGCCGGCGAGTTTCGGAACTACCTGGAAAAGGCCGGAACCGTGCGCGCCAAGCTCAGCAGTGACTTTCCGCAGGTCGACACGCGCGTCGCGGCGTTCGTCAGCCTCGCGATCGCGAGGTTCCTATGATTGTCGCGAATCGCCTCACGCTGCTGACTCGTCAGGACGCGGCGGCCGCGCTCGCCGCTGCCTACGCCCGCGTCACCGGTGGGGCACCGTCTGCTCGCGTGCTGGCGCTGCTGCTCGCGCACACCGCCTTCGAGACTGGGCGTTGGCAGAAGTTGCACAACTTCAACTTTGGCAACGTGAAGGCCGCTCCGAGCTTTTCATTCATCACGCAGTTCCGGTGCTCCGAAGTTGAGAATGGCGTCGAGCAGTTCTTCGACCCACCCGACCCGCATTGCAACTTCCGCGCGTACTCGAACGCAGCGGACGGCGCGGTCGACTACATCAAGGTGCTCCAGAGTCGTCCGCATTGGTGGACTGGGCTCCAAACGGAAGACCCGGCTGCGTTCGTCGATGCGCTGGCGACGCCACCTAAGTACTTCACGGGCGACGCCGCCGCATACAAGCGCGCGATGGCGTCGCTATTCGACGAGTTTCGCCCTTTAGCGCGAGCGGCGGTGCGGGCGCTGCTTTTGGCGTCGTCGCCGTCGCGGCCGCGATCTTTGTGGGCACGCTTCGCCGTCCCAGGCGGCGGTAGCGTCTCCGCCGTGCATCGGGCCCCACCGCCGCGAGGGCACGAGTGATGTTTAAGAGCGCCCTCATCGCCGCAGCCGCCATCGCGCTCGTCGCCATCTTGACGGGCAAGGACATCGTCCGCCGGCATACGCTGTCGCTCGCGGGCAAGCGCTACGAGCTCACACGCTACAGCAACGAAACGCTCGAGGTGTTTCGCGAAGACGGCGTGCAGTTCGTGGTCGACCTCAAGAACGGCAAGTCGACGCTCCAGGTCGGCACCGACGACCAGATGCAGGACGCGCTCGGCGTCATCCGGAAGATGGCACTCGACCAACTCAGCGAGGCGGCAGCATGACAACCATCGGCGACCTCGGTTGTCAGGGTGTGGACGTCGACGATTGGAGGAAGCGCAATCGCGTCCCGCTGTTTCCGGGCAAGGTGAATCGCTGGGTGATCATCCGCACGACTCGCGACGACCCGACTCCGGATGACCTGAAAAACACGCTCGCTGCCGTATTTTCAAAGTGGTTCGAGGGCACCGTGCTCGACCCGGCTTTGGTGTTCAAGGGCACGACGCGCAGCGCCACGGCCGACCTCATCAAGCTCGAGAAGGTCTCGAAAGACCGCTTGGCCGTCGCTAGCCCCGCTCGCCGCCGCGAGGAGCTGCCCGGTGTCTCGCCGACGGTCGCACCCGGGAACTTCGTTTGGCTCGAGGTGACCTTCGCTTACCGTGGCCAGCAGACAGACATGCCCTGGCCCGTGCGCACGGGCGCGGCCATGCAGCTGACGAGCAGCGCTCAGTGCCCAATCGGCGCCGACTGGGTGCTCGACAGCGCACAGACCCCGACCGAAAACGCGCCGCCCGAGCAATCGTCGGGCGACAAGGCTGCGGAGGTAGTTTCCGACACCGCCGGTACCGTGACCTCCGGCCTTGTCAGCCTGCTCTGGGTTCCACTCGCGGCCATCGGGGTCGCAGCGGTGCTCGTGCTTCGAGCGAGGAGGGTCTGATGGGCGCGCCGTCTCCCGGATTCGTGAAGTGGCTCACGCGCCTGCTCGCCGACCTGACGGAGGAGGGGATGATCACGCGCTTCGAGCTGATCCACAAGGTCGAGGCCGAGCACGCCGATCGTCTGGATATCTGGCGCAATGACGCGGATTCCGCGCGCGACCCGCAGGAACTCGCACAGGAAATCCAAGACTCTGCTGAACGTGATGCGCAGTCGCGCACGACCGGACAGCCGCAGCGCTACATCGTGTACGCCTACCGCGGCACGGCCGAGCTCCACGAGAGCCAGCACGCCTTCTTGGTCAAGTCGACGTTCCACGTCACGCGCTTCGGCGAAGACTCCGAGCCAGCGACCGAGAAGGGCGTGATTGCGCATTACATGCGTCACGACGAGAACGTCCACCGCCTCCTGATGAGCGCCGGGGATTCACTGCTCGGCAAGCTCGCCGTCGATCTCGAGCGCGAACGCGCGTGCCGCATCAAGGCCGAGGAGCTCAACTGGTCGATGGTCGAGAAGTATCAGACGCTGCTTGACCGCGAGCACGAGCGCCGCGTCGACGAAGCCAAAGAGCTGATGAAGGCCCGTCGCCTCGACGAGCTCATGGGCGTGGCCACGGCGCTATTGCCCATCTTCGCGACCAAATTCCTCGGCCAAGCAGGCGGCCAAGAGCCGAAACGCATGGAGACCTCCGACCCGAAAGACGCGGCGATTCGGCGCTTCTTTGCCAATCTGAGCGAGACAGAAATCTCTGGAA
>JBDTJC010000324.1:0-6255 GCA_039936055.1 Polyangiaceae bacterium
GGCGCCTTGGGCTGACCCGGACTCGTGACCGCGTGCGCGACCTCTAAGCCACGCCACAGACCACCCGTACCGAACTGCAACGCAAAGTACGACGCGAGCGCAAACACCGAGAGCACGACCAGCGCCCTACCGAGGCGCGGAAGAATTCGCATTCGCCGAGTATAGCCCGAGGATTCGCGAGATTTCGACGCGAGCCGTGCTTCTGCGTCGTTCTACCGGCGAGCCTTTTATTCCCGGCTCCGGGCGCTATTCGGAGGGGTCGCCCTTGCCGACTTTGAGCGCGGAATTTCCCGCTCCCGCGGCCTCGGGCGGGCCGGCCCCTGGTCGAGTACCGCTTGGGTCCCGGACCTCGACCGAGGGGGATTTCTCGTCCCGTTTGATCGAGTAGCGGACCAGGGCACGCAGCGCGCGGTTCCGCTCCACGTTGCCCAGCATCAGCTTCAGGTCTTCATACACGGAGGGGTCGACCAAGAGCGCACCCAGGGTGCCCTTGCCCGCCTTCATGTCGCTCATGATCTGACGAAAATCCGTCGAGGCCTGATTGAGGTTGCTCATCATGGCCTGCGACGAGTCATCCCCGTAGATGACGCTGTGGGCGATACCGTTGCCGTCATGCACGCCCTTCAGCGTGGTCGTCAGCTCGTCGGCCACCGTGCCGAACTTGGCGATCGTCTTGGCGCCGTCTTCTCCGTACACGACTTCGTGCGCGAAGCCGGGACCCGAAGTCACGCGGCCGAGGATCTGATTCACGTTCGCCGTCGTCTTTTGCAGCTCGGACGAAGTCTGCTCCAGGTTCTGCATCAACTGCGAGAGGCGCGCGGCCTCCGCCGGATCATGCAGCAATTTGCCGACGTAACCGGCGCCGTGATCGACCGAGCCCAAAATGTTGGCGAGCGAGGCGACGGAATTCTTGATGTCGCCCTGGAACTTCTCGTCCGCTAACCCGCTCGTGGTGCGCTCCAAGTTGTTCACCACCTTCTCGACCTGGCCGGAAATGTTGCTCAGCCGGGACATCATCTTGCTGATGTCATCCGCGGCCTTGGACGGGATCTCGGCGCCTTCGGGCAGGGCGGCTTGGCTGGGCGTGCCCACCGAGATGACGATCATCTTGTCGCCGAGCAGGCCCTTGCCCTCGATCGTGGCGATGCTGTCGGCGCGAATGCGGCGTGCGTCTTCCAAAGACACGGACATGCGCACATGAATGTTCTTGTCGGCCGCGTCCTTGCCGTAGTCGACGCCGAGCACGCTGCCGACGTTCACGCCGCCCATGCGCACGGGTGAACCGCGCACCAGACCCGCAACGTCTTCGAACTCAGTGCCGAACGACGCCTTGCGCTCAAACAGCCCGCGCTCGTCCCCAATCAGAAAGATCACCGCACCCATCGCGGTCAAACCCGCGAGCACGAACGCGCCAACCTTCACGTCCTTCGACGACACCATCGTTAAGGGCCGGAGGATACCCGAGCCGGGTGCCTCAGGCTTTCGCTATTTTTGCCACAGCGCATTTCAGCGGTGGGAGAACAAAACCGGCCGGGGCAGGCGCGCGGCCTCAGCTATTGAGCAAGGTTTCGACGTCTTCTTTCACTGGGGCTTTGCCCTCGATGAAGTCGGTTACCCGTTGGTCCTCGGAAGCCTGGAACTCCTCCACCGTTCCGTGGGCAATGATCCGGCCGCCGCGCACCATCGCGATATGGTCGCTGATTTCGAACGCGCTCTTCATGTCGTGCGTGACAACGATGCTGGTGATCTTCAGCTTTTGCTGGAGGCCCGTGATCAGATGATTCACGCGCGCCGTGTTGATCGGGTCGAGGCCGGTGGTCGGCTCGTCGTACAGCAGCACCTCGGGCTGCACGGCGATGGCGCGCGCCAAACCGACGCGCTTGCGCATGCCGCCGGACAGATCCGCTGGTTGCAAGAGCTCGATGCCCGGCAAATCCACCAAGCTGAGCGCCCAGTGCACGCGCTCTTGGCGCTCGGACTTGTTCATCTTGTCGCGAAAGTGCTCTTCCAAGCCGTACGCGACGTTTTCACCGACGGTCAGCGAATCAAATAGCGCCGCGCCTTGGAACAACATCGCGATGCGCCGGCGCACCTGCGCCAGCTGCCGCTCATCCATACTCGTCACGTCTTCGCCGTCGAAGGTGATGGCGCCGGTATCGGCGTGCAAGAGGCCGATCAGCATCTTGAGCATCACGCTCTTGCCGACGCCCGAGCCGCCGCAAATGGTGATCACTTCTCCGCGGGCGACCTTCAGGTTCAGGCCGGAATAGATGATCTTACGGCCGAACGCCTTCTTGATGCCCTTGAACTCGATGATCGGATCGGTGCTCGGGCTGGCCATGCTGCCTTCAGTCTATGATCTTTTCGAGCTTCAGTTCGATGGCGTTACCGCCGCGATACCGATCGGGCCGCAGTTTGCCCAGGACAGCGATTTTGCCGCGGAGGCCGCTGGCGCGCTCACCCATCGCGATCCCGAACGCGCCCAAGCGCGTGCCACCCTCCAGCTCCAGCTCCAGCTTCAAGTGCCCGCCGTTGACCTGCCGCGCCGAGAGCACAGTGGCCTCCAGCGCCAAGCTCGGTGAAACATTGCCCGCGCCGCACGGCTCAAGCAAATACAAATCATTGAGCACGCGCGACGGGTCATCACCCGCCGCGAGCCAGGACAGCTCCGAGTCAGCCTTTTCTTGGCTGCTTTTTTGGGGTGGCGGCTGAGCTGCACAAGCAGCTTCGAAGCAAGCGCGTAGCTCGGCCAAGCGCAACAGCTCCACCTCAGCACCGGCCGCCGCTTGGTGACCGCCGAAGCGAACCAAGATGTCTTTGCATTCACTCAGTGCGTCGAACAAGCGCGAGCCCGCCGGGCCACGCGCCGACGCTCGACCGTGCCCGCCCGTGAAGCCAATCGCCAGCACTGGACGGTTGAAGCGATCCGCCAAGCGCCCGGCAACGATACCCACGATGCCGTGATTCCAGCCCTCTCGGCCGATCACGATCGCGGGGCGCTCCGCCCAGCCTTCGCTCTCGATTTCGGCCAAGGCCTCTTCGATCATGCGCTCTTGGATCAGCTTGCGCTCACTGGAACGCTGCTCGATTTCCGCGGCCAACGCCTGCGCTTCGTGCAATGTTTTGGCCATCAGCAGCTGCACAGCGATGTCCGGAGAGCCCAGCCGGCCCGGCGCGTTCAAGCGCGGCGCAATGCGGAACGCGATGTCTTCGGCGGTGATCGGCGTGTTGCTGTCGAGCTTGGCGAGCTCTAACAACGCCTTGATCCCCGGACGCCGCGCTTCACCCAGAACACGCAATCCGGCTCGGACGAGCGCGCGATTGTCGCCGTCCAGCGGCGCGACGTCCGCGATGGTGCCGATGGCCACCAAATCCAACCAACGGCGCAGGTCCAGCTCTTTGCCGAGCGCAGTGCGCAGCGCAGCGCCAATCGACAAAGCCAAGCCGCACGAGGCCAAACCCTTGTACGGGAACCCGCACTCCGGCCGGTGCGGGTTCAGGAACGCGAACGCGGGCAGCGCCGCTTCCGGCACCAAATGATGGTCGATGACCACGCAATCCACCCCAGCGTCCCGCAGGCGCTGCAGCGAAACGTGGTCCGAAGAGCCGCAATCACAAGTCACGAGCAGTTGAGCGCCGCTCGCCAGCACCTTGTCCACGGCCGCCGCGGAAACGCCGTAACCGCCTTCGAAACGGCTGGCGATGAACGTTTGGGCGGTACCGCCCAGCGCCTCGATCACTTCCGTGACGATGGCCGCGGACGTCATGCCGTCGCAGTCGTAATCACCGAATACGGCGACGCGTTCCCGCGCGCGAATGGCACTCGCGATGCGCTCGGCGGCGAGCGAGCGATCCGCCATCTTGTCCGGGGTAGTCAGCTCCGACAGCCGCGGATTCAGGAAGCGGCGCGTGGCCTCGACCTCCGAGTGGCCGCGGCGCTCGAGCACCTCCGCCAACGTGACAGATACACCCAGACCGAGTGCCAGCTGGCGCGCCTGCGCGCTGGGTGTTGCACGCACGCGCGTTTGCGCAGGCTCTGACGACTCAGCGTACGACGAGGTCAAGGCGCGACTCTTCCAGCATGGCTCAGCGAGTGTCAATCCATGGCCTCAGGCGCTGCAGAGTAGGGCCCGCTTCGACCGGAATATGTCCGTGCAGAACCTGTGGACAAAAGCCGAACGCCCCCTGATTTTCAGGAGGCGTTCGGTATCAGAGGTCTGCGCTGAGCGCGCGAACCAGCGCGCGCTCGGGCTTAGTTCAGACTCTCGGAGTCCACTTCTGGCGGATCCAGCGGGCGCGCAACGAACAGCCACTGAGTGCGGCCGTTGGGACCGACGAAGCGCACGTGTTCGTCCGGCATAGCGCGCAGGTGGAAACGCGGGCCGTCGTCGGACTCTTCCGTGGTGACGAGCGCCATGGCGTCCAGCACGTGCAGACCCCCGAGCACGTCCTCGGGTTCGGCTTCGAGGCGGTCAGCCAAGTCAGACAAGTCCAGGTCACGGTCGCCGGCGAAGGCCGCGAGCACCCGTTGAGCGTTGAGGCAGCGTTCCTGCTGTTCCGGTGCAATCGTCGACCACAACTCCTCCGGAATGGTCAAGGGCAGGCCATTCGCATCAGAGAAGGTAGCCATCTGGGTCTTCAATGCGGCAAACATGAGGGAGAACATAAGGACGGGAGAGGATGTGTCAAGTTGGTACCGGGTCGCAAGCCGGTCTGGGCGTCGCGAGCCGCCCGGTCTTTTGGGTTGTCCGAAGGCTATGCGCAGCGAGCTCAGACGTCGTGCGCAGCCTGCCCGGAACTAAAACGACCCCAGAAGTCTTGGAAGACCAGACCACGATCTGCGATCGAGACCACACACACGAGAGCCGGCGAAACCGGGAACTACTGTTCCAACCGACCGCAGTGGCCGCCACGCGCCACAGCCGCTCCAACACAAAAGCTCCCCAAGAGCAGAGAATTAGACAGCTGCCGGCTTACCGGCACCTACACGCTTCTTGGAACCCACTTTGGAGAAGAGCGTGTGATCTAGCCACTCGGTGAGCGGGAGCGCGACGTAGATCGAGGAGTAGGTGCCGAGAACCACGCCCACGATCAGTGCCAGGGAGAAATCCTTGAGCTCGCCGGTGCCCCAGATGAAGAAACCGAGTAGGGCGATGACCACGGTGCTACTGGTGAGCAGGGTGCGGCCGAGCATTTCCGAGGTGCTGATGTTGATCAGCTGGAAGAAGCTCGTGCCTCTGAGCTTGCCCAAATTCTCGCGTACGCGGTCGTAGACGATCACCGTGTCGTTTACCGAGTAGCCGACGATGGTCAGCACGGCGGCGATGGTCGTCAAATTGATCTCTTTGCCGAGGCAGATCAGGATGCCGATCGTGCCGAGCGCGTCATGCGTCAGTGCGACGATGCCGCCGGGAGCGAACCGCAAATCGAAGCGGAACGCGATGTACACCATGATGAACACGATGGAGATCGCGATGCTCTTCACGGCGCTGTCGCGGAGCTGCGCGCCCGCGCGCGGGCCGATCCACTCCGTGCGCAGCGCGGCGTCGGGAACAACGTCGGCGCCGAGTCCTTTGCGCAGGGCGTCCATGAGCTGGTCACCCTTGCTCATGAGCTGAAGCTCGACCTTGTTGTCGCGCGCGTTCTGTAGCATCGGGTTGTGCTCACCCGGACGCAGCACCACACCCTGCACAGGCGCGATCGCGGACTTGATCCATTCCAGGTCCGGAGCGCTGCGGTAGCGGAGGGTGATCTTGTCGCCACCCGGACTGAACTTGACCTCCGTTGCTTGGCGCTCCGCCGGGCACGCCGGCGTGGGTTCCGTTGTCAGGCACAGCGTCCGCTCGACCTCGGCCTGCTTGGCGGCGGACATGACCGACACCTCTTCCAGACGGATCAGGTAGCGGTTCGGATTCTTGGGATCCTCGACGCGAATGACACCCGGCGCCTGGAAGCCGGCACGCTCGACGGCCGTGCGCAGCTCACCCGCCGAAACCGGCTTCTTGAACGCTACCTCAACTTCCGTGCCGCCCGTAAAGTCTGTGCCCAGTCGGGCGTAGCCAAGCATCAGCAGGATCGCTGCGCCGAATGTGAGGAACAGACTGAGCCCGATGAAATACCATCGGACAGACATGAAATTGTAGACCTTGCCGGATTTGAACAGATGCATGGCTCAACCCAAATCTAGCTGGGCGCCGCGCCCCAGGTTCTTGACCCACCAGTCGACCATCAGGCGGCTGACGATGACGCCGGTGA
>JBDTJC010000325.1:0-13443 GCA_039936055.1 Polyangiaceae bacterium
CGTAGGCGCGCGGCAGCGGCGCGCCTAGCTCGACTTCAGTGATCGCTTGGCCGCTCAGCGCGCCGGTCTGCAGCGCTTCGAAGCGACGGCGCAGCTGGGGTTCAGAGCGTTCCCAGTCGTCCAGCGCGGCCTGCAAATGCGGGGCGATATCGTGGGCCGCGGCGACGCGGGAGCCGTCGCGACTGACCACGAACAGCGTTCCGTCTCGGCCTTGCCGGCCGCTTGCGAGCTTCATGACGTTCTCGGGCGTGGCGCGCCCGCTAACCCAAAAGAAAAACTTTGCTACGTGCCGCTCAGTTGCGACCCAAATCCAGCGACGCATCCAGCAATTGCAGGAAGGTGCTGGGACGCGGCGATTCGACGCGGATGAATTTAGCGACCGGGCCCGGGTTGATGTCGGGGCGCGCCAGCAACTCAGGCGCGAACGCGGCGTTGGACGGCGCGTCGACCGTGACCATGGGCGCGTTTTGCGTGTACGGGTCGTTGCTCACGTTCGCTGGCACGATGACCGGCGCGAACGCTTGCGGCGATGCCTCCGGTTGTTGCGACGGGTATTGCGCGAGCGACTCGGGCGGCGGCGCGTCATCCCCGTAGCGGTTGCGGTGCGCGTCCAGCTCTTGACGCGCCTCGGGCGGGGGCATCAGATCATCTTGGTAACCACCGCCGAATTCACGGCGCGGCAGCGTGACCTCGAGCTCCTCGTGGGGCAGCTCTGCGTGCAGGGGCGCGGGGTGCGAAAGGGCGCTGTCCAGCTCCAGGTGCGGGCCACGCGCCTCTTCCAAGTCGATGGTTTGGCCGACCTGTTCGGTGGTCGGCACGGCGGCATACACGCCACCCGCGGGCAGGATGTCGGCTTCGAGCAGCTCCTCGATGTCCGGTGCGAGGGGCGCGTGAATGCCCATCGGCAGGGGCATGGCTTCTTGTGGGCCCGATTCGGGCGGAGGCGTTTTGAGCGGGACTTCGCGGCCTTCGTCGAAATCGATCTGCTCGGCCGCGCGGGCCAACGCTTCGTCCATCGTGCCGGCGACCTTGTGGCGCGAGGACGACGCGGGCGGTTCGTCCGAAGTGCGCGCACTCTCTTCGCTGATCTCGTCGTCGCCGAAGTTCAGGTCGTCATCCAGCTCGTTGCCGGCGGGCGCGACGGAGTCGACGCTGACGCTGACTTCGACGATGTCGTCTTCGAGCAGCTCTTCGGGCACTTGCTCGCTGAACTGCGACACGGTCATCACGCCGGAAATGTCTTCGGCATCGTCGAGGCGGTGCGCGGCGGACCTGACAAGCGGGACGGGATCTTCGTCCAGCATGTCCGTGTACGCCTGGGCCGCCGGCGGCGCGGGCATCTGGGACGGGAACGGATCGGCGAGCAGCATGTCATCGACCGATTGGTCGAGTAGCGCGGGCGCCGGCACGGAGTCGAAGAAGTGCTCTTCCAACGCGTCGGTCGTAAAGGCGGGCGGCGGCGGCGGCTCGAAATACGGCTCAGAAGGCGCGGGGGGGGGCGGCGCGGCCTGAACGGGCGCGGGCGGCGGAACAGCGAAGGTCGGAGCGGGCGCGGCGAAGGCCGTGGGCGGCAACGCCACGCTGCGCGGCAACGCCGCATTGCGCTGCACGCGCGCGAGCAACTCTTCGAGACGCGCGACTTCTTGGCTCACGACTGACCTCGCGAGTTCGTCAAACGAGTCAGTACATCACCCCAAGGCACGCCCTGGTACAACCAATCCGACGCTTTGCGCGCGCCGTCGAAGCCCGCAACCAGGAAGCGCACTTGGTCACCCTCGCGCATCAGCTTCACGGCCACGACGTCGCGGCCGAAGGCGCGCTGCATGGCGCCCTCCAGCACCGAGCCGAGCAGCAAGTCCCCACCCTGACCGAGCGGTGAGTAACTGAACGAAAGCACCAGCGCCTGACCCCAACGCTCGAGTCCGAGCGAGCCGAGGCCCATCAGCGCGAGCTCGCCGCCCAAGTGTTCGACCACGGTCTCGAGCGGGGCCTGCCAGGCCTCACCGAGTCGGCCGAGCATCGCACGCCCGGCTTCGGTGCCCAGACGGCGTCCGAAGTCCCGCACGGCGTCTTCGCTGGCGCCTTGGCACAAGGCCAAGAGGGCGTCGCTCGGGACGACGAGGCGCTCCCCAGCGTTCGCCATGCGGACTTGGCCGCGGCCAAAATCAAACTCAAGCGCATACGACGGGTCGAAGTTCATGGTGCTTGCCTCGGGCCCTGGGCCCAGAACCTCTGATTATAGCGTCGCCTACACAAATCCTGTCAATTCTCGGGCGGTTAGTTCCGCGCTAATGTGGGGCGGCATGCGCATCGGAACCTGGCTCGGCGTCATTCTCGCCTGCGGGTTCGGCTCGCTGAGCGCGCTGGCGGGCACCGTCAGGAGTGATCCGGCGCTGCTTTTCGGCGCTGGACCACACGTGCCGCGCGCGCCGATCAGCATCGACCCCGCCCTACCGACCGGCCCTGACTTCGCAGCGTCCCTTGAACGCCCGCACAGCGTTGGCGCGGCGTGTTCGGAGCGGGTGCCCGTGTGCGTGCACCCGAGTTCGAACGAAAACGGGTTGGAAGCGCTCGCCGCCCTCCACGCATTGGAGGACGCGTATCGACGCGTCGTGCAAGCGCTGGGCTTGCCCGCTCCGCTCCCGGACGACGGGCACGGTGGCAGCGACGCGCTCGATTGGTACGTGGAAGCAGATGGCGGCGAGCTCGCGACCGAGCGGGACGCGGTGGGCGCGGGGGGGTTCGACCGCGCCGCCGCGTTCTGCGTGAGTGGCGCCACCCGCGACGAATGGCTGCTGGAGCGCGACGCCACGCTGTGCGTCGGCGAGGCCATCGCGAAACGTTTGGCTGTGGGGGAAAGCGCGGCGCTGCAGCGCGCCTTTGCCACGGAGCTGTGGTGGCTCACCGGGCGCATCACGTCGCTCGATGTACAGGCCATCGACGACGCACAAGCGCACCCAGAGCGCGCACTCGCCGGGCGCTCCAGCGCAGCCAGTACGGCCAGCGCAGGCGCTGCGCTCTGGCTGGACTTCATGGAGCGCGCTCGTTCGTCGCAAGCGAGCGGCGGACTCATCACGTCGCTGTTCGCGGCCGCAGCCGACAACACCCCTGCCGGCGCGTTTCAATGGAACGACGAACCCGACGTGTTCGACGTCTTGCGCCACAGCCTGGACGAAGACAGCGTCAAGGTCGCCACGCTGTTCGGCCAATACGCCGTTTCTCGCGCTTTTCTCGGCGACCGCGATGACGGCACGCACCCGCCGTTCGGCGAGTGGATGGGCGCCTTCGGGCGTCCGAACTACGACTGGGTGATCAAATTCTCGTCCCTGCCGCGGCGCGTGCGCGCATCCCGGCCCATCGAACCCACGGGGATTGAAATGGCGTGGGTGGATCTAGACGAAGTGCCACTCGGCGTTTCGCTCGGTTTCGAGAGCGAATGGGAGGCGCCGGTCGCCTTTCGCTGGACGTTGATCAGCGTCGACGACCACGGGCAAGAGATGGCGCGCGTGGATGTGCCGTTTCAAGAGCGCGGACGCTCGTCGGAGGGTCGCGTAGTGAACCTGACCGGCGTGCGCGCAGTGCTCGCGATCGGCGTGAACATGGGCGGAGTTGATTTGGCGCACCCGTTTGATCCGGATCTGGATCCGTTCGAAGCGCAGTCGTGCACGCTCTACTTCGCGCGCATGTAACGGCGGCGGCGTAGCAGCGCGCCCGCGACGGCCAGCGCGGCCCAGCTGCCCCACGCGGGGCGTGTGCCGACCGCACTCACCGAGCAGCCACCGCGCGCCGACACGCCATCTTCGGCCACCCAGCGGTCCACGGCGATCGGCACGTCTTTCGCTAAAATCACGTGGCCGTCAAAAGCGATCTCGAAGTGCAGATCTTGGCCACCACTGCCGGCCGGCGCGCTCAGCGCAAAGCGGTAAAAGCCGGAGGCGATGCGCGTCAGCGGTTCGCTGACCGCCGCGTTGTCTGCGCTCAAGTGGAGACGACTCGGGTCGAAGCCGTCCGCGATGTTGCCTGCGGCATCACGTAAATCAACGAAGCAGTTGAGCGGCCACTTCGGATCCGGGTGCGCGTACGATTGCCCAATCGTGAGCCAGCTCTTGCCGGTCGGCACGCGCAGCGCCGGTGAATCACCCGCGCTGGCCACGGTCAGCGCGCCCTCGAGATCCAGCGCGCCCGGCCCGATCTGACGCGCGTCCAAGATGATGCCCTGAAGCGGGCGGGCGCCGGCCTGCAGAATGGCGCGCACGGCGTCCTGCGTGAGCGTTGGATCGCGCTCGAAAAGCAGCGCAATCGCGCCGGCCACCACGGGCGCGGACATGGACGTGCCCGCGGCGATGGCGTGCTTTTCGTCGACCACGAAGCACTGCTCGTCCTCATTGGGGCAACGCCCCTGACTGGCGAAGAAGCCGTTGCTGGTCGAGCGCGGGTCGGCTGATTTAGCCATCGCGCCCGCGACCCAGACGCCCGGCGCGACGATGTCCGGTTTGATCACGCCGAGCGCGTTCGGCCCTCCGGAGCTGAAGTAAGCGATCGTGTCGAGCGGCGCGTTGTCGGTGGAGCCGAGGTTCGGCATCTCGATCGGCGTGCCCGCGTAGTCCGTCCACGCGTTGCGATTGAGCGTGGCACCGACCGCAATCAGCCCCGAGGCGCTCGCGGGGACGTTGATGGTGCCTTCCTTTTCGCCGCGCGGGAACAGCGCGCCCAGATTCAACTCAGGGTCCAAATCCCCCAGCCCCTGCAGCCACAATTGTGCAGAGCCGTGGCCCTCGAGGCGAATCACGAAGTTCGTATCTTCGTTCCAAGCGCCGTCAATCGACAGGATCGCGCCGTTCCGACCTGGGTTCACGCCGCCGGTAGCGGAGCCGCTGTCGATACCGTTGATGATGGTGATGCCCACCGTCGGTTTCATCGCGGTCAGGTCGGCGGGGTCGTTCGAGAAGTACGCACCGACCGGAACTTGGGCCACGCGCGTGCCGTTCTTGTCGTCGAGCCCGACCGAGATCTCATCGCCATCGCGAAACTGCAGCCACACGTAGGCCGTGCCTTGCACCAAGTTACCGGCCAGGGCGGGCGTGAGCAGCGGCACCCGCGACACGGATTCACGCGGCACGTGCACCTCCGTGTGAATGCCGAACGGCCCTGGGTAGGCGCTCGCCAAGCCATCGTACAAGCCCGCGCTGTTCCCGGCAGCGACGACGATCGCTCGCCCGGGGAACGCCGGTCCGACCATGCTCGTGAGGCCGACCTCGAGCGCGGAAGAGCCGTCGTGGGCGCCGAAATCGCTGCCCAAGCTCAGGTTCACGACCGCCGGCATGCCCAGCTCCTCCGCGCGATCGAACACGAATTTCACGGCGCGCAGCACATCCGCATCGGCAATCGCGCCGCTCGGTGCGGCCACGCGCGCGATCACGTACGTCGCTTCGGGTGCGATACCGAGGTAGCGCGGAGTGGGGCTCGAAAGGCCATTGCCGGCGGCGAGCGATGCGACGTGCGTGCCGTGCCCAAACGGATCACTCGGCAGATCGCCGCCGCTGGCCAACAGTTTGTCCAAGTCGCTCGCGGCGTACACGGCGCAGCCGAAGCCAGCGGTGTTGCAGCCGTATTCGTCCTCGAGATCCGTGTGCAGCTTGGCCGGGTCGCGGGCGACGTCCAATAGCCAGGCCACGCGGGTCTTGTGAGCCGCCGTTTGCAGATCCGGATGCGTGAGATCCACGCCGGTGTCGACGATGCCGACGACCACGCCTTGGCCGGAGGTGTGTGTTTCTTTACGCACGCTCGCGGCGTGCACCCAGCCGTCCACGCGATCCATCAGCGTGTGTCGCGGCGGCGCCCAATCGAACGACCAATCCGGGTGGGCCACCGAAAGCTCGAGCACGCGCCCCGGAGCCAGGGCGCCGACCGCGAAATCGCCCATGGAAACCAGCTCATGCGCACGCACCGGGCCGCTGGAAGAGCGCACCACAACCGGTACACCTCCGTTGTGCCCGCGCGCAAAAACACTGGGCAGCGTGCTCGATGACGATTGAGCGGTGTGCTGCGCGCGGCGCGCGTACGCGCCCAAGTCAAACTGCGCCGAGGCGCGCGCGCTGCCGAGCAAGCACACGGCCGCAGGAAGCACACCCAGAATGCGACGCAACGTCATCAGCGCGCGCTCAAACCGGCGGCACCAAGTGCCGGCGCTGCACGCGCGTACGGCGTTTGTTCTCGTAGCGCTCGAAGCGTTGGCTGAGCTCTCGCCGCACGTCGTCGAACGGCACGATGCCGTCGATCACGAGCTCGCTGGCGAGCTTCTCCAGATCTACATCCGCGCGGTATTCGTCACGCATTTTGGTCACGAAAGCGTCGCGCTCGGGCCCGGCCGGCAGCTCTTGGATCTTGTTGAAATACACGGCATTTACCGCCGCCTGCGGCCCCATCACCGCGATCGACGCGGAGGGAAGCGCCAAGCAGGCGTCCGGCTCGAATGCCGGCCCGCACATCGCGTACAAGCCCGCGCCGTACGCCTTTCGCACCACCAGGCTGATTTTCGGCACGGTGGCCTCGCTCACAGCGGCGATCATCTTGGCGCCCGCGCGAATGATGCCCTGGCGCTCCACTTTCGTCCCGATCATGAAACCCGGCACGTCCGCCAGGAACAAGAGCGGCACGTTGAACGCATCACACAACCAAATGAAGCGTGCTGCCTTGTCCGCGCTGTCCACGAACAGCACACCGCCCAGCATTTTCGGCTGATTCGCGACGATGCCCACCGTGCGCCCATCGATGCGCGCGAACGCCGTGATCAACTCCCTGGCAAAGCGCGCCTTCATCTCAAGCAGGCTGCCTTCGTCGATGATGTGCTCGATCACCAAGCGCATGTCGAAGGACTTGTTCTCGTCCGGAACGATGATCTCGCGTAGCGGCCTGAGCCCGCTCTTGGCGGCGCGCGCTTCTAAGCGCGGCGCCGGTTGCTCGTGATTCGAGGGCAGCAACGCCAAGTACGACTTCGCAAACGCGATCGCCTCCAGCTCGCTCGCCACCAGCACGTCCCCGCAGCCGGAAACGGAGGTGTGCATCTTGGCGCCGCCCAATTCCTCGAGCGTCACTCGCTCGCCGATCACCATTTCGGCCATGCGCGGCGAGCCCAAATACATGCTGGCGTTGCCATCCACCATCACGACCACGTCACAGAACGCCGGGATATACGCGCCGCCTGCCGCCGAAGGCCCAAACAACAAACACAACTGCGGGACGCGCCCGCTGAGCTGCACCTGATTGTAGAAGATGCGCCCCGCACCACGCCGGCCCGGGAACATCTCCAGTTGATCGGTGATGCGCGCTCCCGCCGAATCCACCAAATAGAGGAGTGGACACAACAGGTGCTCGGCCGTCTCTTGAATGCGCAGGATCTTCTCGACGGTGCGCTTGCCCCAAGAGCCGGCTTTCACGGTCGAATCATTGGCCATGATCGCGACGACACGACCACCAATGCGAGCGGTGCCGGTGACCACGCCGTCTGCGGGAAGATCCGCTGCGGTGCTGTTGGCGAGCAGCGCGTCTTCACAGAATGAATCGGCATCAACCAATGCAGCGATGCGCTCGCGGGCGAATAGCTTGCCCTGCTCCGCGTTCTTCTCGTGGTACTTCGGCGCGCCACCAGCGAGCGCGCGAGTTTGCGCACGCGAAAGCTCTCGTTCGTCCATCCCTATAAGTATAGGAGGGGAGCTCGGGCTTCGCTCAAGACTCTTCGATCAGGCGTTTTACGAGGGTTTCCAGGCGCGATAGGCCGGGTGTGGAGTAGCCGACCATGACGTCCCTGACCCGACCGCCCTTGTCGAGCACGAATACGGTGGGCAACGCCATGGCCCGGTACGCCTTGGTGGTCGCGCCACTCGGGTCGGCGAATACCGGATAGGCAATGCCGAGTTGGCTGGCCGAGCGCGTGACCACGGACATATCCTCGGCCGCTACACCCGCCACGACCACGCCTTGAGGCGTGAAGCGCTCGTGCCAACGCTCGAGCACGGGGCTGAGCAGGTGACACGGCCCACACCAAGAAGCCCAGAACTCCAAGACCACGACCTTGCCGCGCCACGCGGACACCTTCGGCTCCACGCTGCCCTGCGCGGTTTCGAGCCCATCGAATTCCGGCGCGGCCAGCCCGACATACTGGCGACGCAGCACCTCGTCACTGTCCGGGAAGCGCTCCAGCTCCACAGCCAAGAGCCGTGTCACATTCTGATGCAGCAAGCCCAGGCGCAGCCGCTGCCCCGCGCCGCGCACCGCAACGAGCCGACTCACGTCTTCAGGGTGCGTCACATTTTCGGCGTCGATGCTCAGGATCACGTCACCCGCGAGGATCCCAGTATTTGCTGCAGGCGAGCCGCGCACGACATCCCGCACGAGCACGCCTGGCTCGTTTGGCGCGCGCTGCGCGAGCTCCACGCCCAACCAACCGCGGCCCTGCGCGGTGCGCGGGACGGTGCGCGGGAGCGGAGCCGGCACAACTGGCGCGCGTTCTGCGGCAGCGGGTGACTCCGTGGCGACTTCAGCGAACGGCGAAGGCAACGGAGCGGGCACGTGCGCCGGCGTTGCCGTCGGCGCGGCATTGGCGACGGCCGCGCTCGGCCGCGCGTGCACCGCGAGCTCCGACGCCGGAGCGGGCCTGGCCGGCGCGGCATGCGTTGCCACGCACGCGCCCAGCTGAGCACTGACCACCAATCCAGCGAGCGTGCTCCAGTCACGAACCTTGAACCGCACTCGATCGTGGTACCATGCCCGTCCCGTGCGCGCTCCTTCGGTAGCCTTTCGTGTGCGCTCAAGCCTGTGTCTAGCTTGCGTGATGTGCGCGGCCTGCACACCCGCCGAGCGCGGTCCTTTCGCTGGCGCGTCGGACTACTGGAAGAACGCGCCTCCGCCGGCAGCGGCTCCTGCCGGACCGCCGCCCGCAGTCTGGGAGTCGTACGCGGAAGCCCAGAGTTGGCCGGTTTCGAACCCCGCACCGTTCACGTCGCGCGGCCACCAACCCGAACAGCAGGTGGACGTGCGCGCGAATGAGCTGGCCCGTCCCGGCTACGCCGCGCTGGTCGCAGACACCGTCTTCCCCGACGGCTCGGTGCTGCTGGAGCAGGCCCACTCGCGAACCAACGGCGGCCTCGGTTACGCGATGCGCAAGCAGGACCAGCGCTGGAGCTTCGTCCAACTCGACGCCCGCGGCGGAGTATTGGAAAGTGGAGCGCTCGCGCTGTGCGCTGGCTGCCACGCTCAGGCCCCGGCCGATCAGGTCTTCGGACTTCCACGCGACCCGTAGCTCGGGACATGCCGGCTAGCGGAGCGGGAATCTTTCAAGCGCGGGGCGCGTTCGAACTCAGAACAAGGAAAACAGCGTGCGCTTCGCCAATTCCGCCCCAAAATGAGCAAAGACCCGAGCGGAGTAACCTCCGTCGGGCCTTCAGCCAAATCTTACGGGCTAAGGCTAAGTGAAGCAATACTAAGGAAGCGGAAGCGAAGCGTAAGAAGGGCCGTTTCTAACGAGAGCGACGGCAAAAGAAGAAGCAAAGCGCTTAAGGACCGTCTCGAGGCTGCACCCCTCAAGCCGATTACAAGCGGTGACTAAGCAACTCCTATGCCACGGCTCCCTGGCAGTTAGAAATGGCTGTGATTCTAACTAGATAGGCGCGCTTCCATCCTTGCGGTACCGCTTCGGTTCGCTGCGAACCTGGCCTAGCTGTCGCGGTAGAGCTCCAGCTCTGAAATCTTTTCAGACCTGACCCACATCTACCGCCACTCCCCCACCCGCCCCTGCGTGTCTTTTGGAACACCATTTCCGGTACGGGTCCCGAAAACCCGTGCTATGCCCTCGCCCCTTCGCACCCGTAGCTCAGCTGGATAGAGCATCGGACTACGAATCCGGGGGTCGGAGGTTCGAATCCTCCCGGGTGCGCCAAGCTGGATCCCCTCTCAGCTCCGAAAGGAGCTGGAAGGGTTTTCTCAAATCATATCGAACAGTTTGGCCATCGAGGCGCACGTTCGAAACCACAATCTCGAGGAAGCGCCGCTTCTCGGCTGTCGATCGCGTAGCCCACGTGATTTTGGCTGAACGCGCGAGTTCTAAAGTGCTGCGCATGGTGTCGAGGTGCGCGTCGTCCAAGTCCTCGTTGGCCTTCGTGAGCTTCAGCGTCGCTTCAGTCCGCCGATCACGAATGCGCTGAAGCTGCTTCTTGTACGACGTGTCGTCGAGCGTGCCGGAGCTGAGCAGGTCGAAGTGCTGGTTCTCGTTCCCGTCGATGTCGACCAGCTCGCGCTGAAACTTCGCCGTCTCGCGACGCCGTTCAGAGCGCACCGCCGCGTGTGACTCGTTCAGGATGCGGGTCAGCTCCTCCGCGATGACGACATCGATCGCGATCGACTCGGCTGCGCTGGCGAAGCCGCTCATGATGGTCTGTTCCGACACGTAGACCAGCTTGCGGTGCTGCTTCTTGCCATTGGCGCAGCGGTAGTAGTGATACACGCGCTCACCCTTCATTTTCGGGTCGTAGGTGATCTGACAGCCGCACTGGGCGCACTTCAGAAACCCCGCGAGCGCGGCGTCGCGCTTGGTCGCGCGGAGGGGTGCGGGCTTGGAGGCGCACAGGTAGACAGACCCGTTGGGGTTGGCTCGAAGTGTAAAATCGCCGCGAGCGGGTCCCGCTGGTCAGCAGCGGCGCAGCTCCAGGCAGCTGGTCTCTCGCACCTAGTTGAGTCAGCGCTCGTCGACGCTCATTGATAACCGTCGGCTAGCCTATGCGACCGATCGCGAGCTTCGCTCCGCCAACGACACCAGCATGCGCAGCGCCTCGAGCACGCGCTCTTCGCTGCCGAAGTGCTGCCACAGCTCGCTGTCGAGAAACACGGCCTGCTTGAATTCACCGCGCAGCCCTGCGAGCTTGTTCGGACGGATCGCGCGCGAAAAGTCCACCTCGGGCATTTCCACGAGGGATTCCTCCGAAGGTTCAATCTCGGTCGTTTCGACGTTGCTCATAGGTCCTTCTTTCAGAGCGGCTTGCTCGTCTGGCGCTGATGATTCGCACCTTCTCGCCGCGCTCGAGGTGAACGACGAACAGGAGGCGCGCCAGACGCGAGAAGCCTAAGGCGATGAAGCGATTGGGTGCAGTGGGGTCGTCAGTTGCCAGGAAGTAGGGATCCAGGAAGACAGAGCTGGCCTCATCGAAGGATACGCCATGCTTTTCGAGGTTCGAGCGGGCTTTGTCCTCGTCCCACTCGAAGTCGCCGAAGCCCGCCGTAGCCATACTTCGAGAGTTTACGCGATCTTGCCCGGGTCGGCGAGCACGCCTCGGCGGCTCATGGCAGTTCTAAATTCTTCTGCCCGGGTGCGCAGAAGCTAAAAAGGCCAACGAGAGTTGGCCTTTTTGCGTTGTTGGGGCGTGGAGTGGCTGCACGTTCGAGGCGAACCGACATAGGCGCGCCGCACCACGTGACGCTCAACCCCAATCCCGGGCCCTTGTTTTGATGGTCACCGAGCGCGCCGCAGCGCTCTCGGCCTCCGGCGTCGCGGACGCGCGGACGCGCAACGGCTCACACCTCTACGACTACGAATACCAATGGGACGCCAGCGAGGCTCACGTGACCTTGCGTCCGGCGGCTCGGGCGGCGTCCACGCTGAGCGCGCCAGCTCAATTGGTTCGGCTCATTCGCGGTGCTGGCGCGAATCAGCCAGAGAACGCGAATTTCTAAATTCGTTTGCGCAGGTGCGCTAGGCGACTAACAGAGCCGACGAAAGTCGGCCTTTTCGTTTTGTGCGCTCGCTCAGCGCCGCCGAAGGCCGCGACGGAGCGCGACGCGACGCGTGATCATCAACCAATTCTCGGACCCTCTATTGATGATCACCGAGAGCGGCACGGCGCACTCAGCCTTCGGCGTCGCGGACGCGCACCCCGCCGTCATGAGAAACCCGATCTGCCTCGTGGCGCGCGAGTCGGCTTGGGCGCGCTCCTAGACACGCAACAGCAGCTCGTGCCCGTGGTGTCTATCAAGCGCAAAACTGAAGAACGGGGCGCGTATCCAACCGTTCTGTGGGTCTTTCACGTGCGTCACGTATTCTTTGGCGCTCGCCATGTCGACGTTGTCGCTCAGCAGCGCGCTGCCGGGGATGAGCGCAGGACCGAGCACACGAAGCAGCGGCAAGTAACTGTTCTTTGCGCCATCCAAGAATAACAGGTCGACCCCACCTTTCGGGAAGTCCTGCAGCGTTTCGAGGGCATCGCCCACTCGGATTTCTACGAGATCGGCGAGTCCGCCCGCTTTGAGGTTCGCGGCGGCTCGTTCGGCTTTCTCCGCGTGAAGCTCGGTGGTGATGAGCCGGCCGCCGCCATTGTCGCGCAGCGCGGCCGCGAGAAACAGCGTCGAGATCCCGAACGAAGTGCCGAACTCGACGATGCAACGCGCGCGTCGCAGACGTGTGACGACGTAGAGCATGCGGCCAAAGTCGGGTGTCACGGGCAGATGCGCCCGCTGCAACGCCTGATAAAATTGTGGATGGCTGTCATCGAAGCCGAGCTCGCTCGCAGCACGCCGTTCGAGCGGATCCACGCGTAGCGTTTCCGTGTACAGACGATCGAGCAGCGCAGTCACGAGAGGGGTATCGATAGATGGTGTCATGCGAGATCTGTCGCACGCCGTGAGATTGCGAGGCTTGTACGGCTGTGCCACCGTGTTCAGCGCGATGAACCAGATGGCGTACCACTCGATTGCCTCAAGCACCGACCGATTCGATTTTGCGCGCGCCGTCGAAACCGCCGTTGATGGCTTCGTTCCACACGGCGCCTATGTCCAGCGCGCCGCAGCCAACGCTCAGGGTGGGCAAACCCCCGTCGCGCTCGCCCGGCGCATCGCTGCTTCCAGCGCTCTCGACGCGAACCCCATCGCCGAACTGTTGCTTGGCGCGCCCGACGCCACGGTGTTCGCTACCCGGTGGAACGGCTTCAACCGAAGTGCGTCGCTGGGTGTTCGCACATTCATCGGCTCGGATGGGCTTCGCCGGGAGCCGCGCGGGGCGGACGACGCATTTCGCGCCGAACTCATCGCCGAGGTCATCCCACGGCTCACCCCTTGCCAGCGCCTGGACACGAGCCATCGCCTCTGCCAGCTGTACGACAAAGACGACGTAATTCGCGACGTGCTCGAGGGCCTGTACCAGTCGCCAGCACTCAATCTGAACGAGACCGCCGCGCGCCTCGGTTGCAGTAGGCGCACTTTGCAGCGGGGGCTCGTGGGCGGGGGGCTCACGTTTCGCGGCCTACGCCAAGCCGTACGAGTGACGCTTGCCGGTTACCAACTGCGACAACCCGCCGGCAGCGTTACCGATATCGCGCATCGCTGCGGCTTTTTCGACTCGGCCCATTTCGTTCGCGCGTGGCGTCGCGCTTGCAGCATGGCACCGTCAGCGTATCGAGATCT
>JBDTJC010000326.1:0-42132 GCA_039936055.1 Polyangiaceae bacterium
TGGCTGCCAATTGCTGTTTTTTCTGCTGCAAGCGCAGCATGCGTTCTTCCACGCTGCCGGCCACGATCAGGTTGTACACGAACACGGGTCTGGTTTGCCCGATGCGGTACGCGCGATCCGTGGCTTGCGATTGCGCGGCAGCGTTCCACCACGGGTCGTAGTGGATTACCGTGTCTGCGCTGGTCAGGTTCAGGCCCGTGCCACCTGCCTTCAGGCTGATCAAGAACACATCCGCTTTCCGTCCCTCGAAGTCATCCACCATTTTTTGGCGGTCGACTGTCGCACCGGTGAGCGCCATGTGGCCAATATTGCGCTCTTTCATGCCTTGCGAGAGCAGTGCGAGCATGCGCGTGAACTGCGAGAACACCAGCACACGACGGCCTTGCTCCAGCTGCGTTGTGAGCAGCTCGAAGAATAGCTCGTATTTTGCGGAGCTCAGCACGGTGCGCGCGGAGGGCACCGTGACCAAGCGCGGGTCACAGCACACTTGGCGCAGCTTCATCAGCGCGTCCAAAATGGCAATCGCCGAACCAGGGATGCCCTTTTTGCGGATCGCCATGCGTACTTCGCTGTGCGCAGACGCGCGAATGCTCTCGTACAGCTCGCGCTGATCCCCCGCGAGCTCGACGGGGCGCACGAGCTCGGTCTTTGGCGGCAGATCCTTCGCCACGGTTTCCTTCATACGTCGCAAAATGAAGGGCGCAACGGCGGCGCGCAGGGCTTCCAGCTTTTGCGCGTTACCCTCGCGCTCGATGGGATTGCGAAATGCGGTGCGAAAGCGGTCCGCGCTGCCTAAGAAGCCGGGCATCAGGAACTCGAACAGCGACCACAGCTCTTCCAGATTGTTTTCGACCGGCGTGCCTGACAAACACAAGCGATGCCGCGCGGACAGGGCAGAGACCGCCTTGTTGATTTGGCTGCGTGGGTTCTTGATCGCCTGCGCTTCGTCCAGGATGAGCAGGTGAAATTCTCGGTCGCGAAAGTGCTCGAGATCCCGCAGTAGCAGCGGGTAAGTGGTGAGCACGACGTCTGCGTCTGGTACTTCATTGCGACGCAGCTCGCGCTTGGTGCCGTGCAACACCACAACCTTCAAGTGCGGGGCGAACCTCTTCAGCTCGCGCTGCCAGTTCCCGACCAGGCTGGTGGGCATCAGAACCAAGCTCGGCTCGAGCATCCGCCCTGCGGCCTTCTCCGTAGAGAGGTGCGCGATGGTTTGCAAGGTCTTGCCCAGTCCCATGTCGTCGGCGAGCACTCCACCCACGTCGCACGCGACTAGGTGCTGCAACCAATCCACACCCTCTTGCTGGTACGGACGGAGCGTTGCCTGCAGACCAGTGGCGTCGGGGTTGACCTTGCGGTGTACGCCGCTGTTCAGCGCGCGACCGCGCTTACGCACGTCCGTATCGCCGCCCCAAAGCAAGTTCGCGGCTCCTGCCAGCGCGTCGTCCAGCTTGGCAACAGTGGCCGCGCGCGTGCCCGGGAAAGACAACGTGCCGTTCGCTGATTCTTCACCGCGATACAGCTCGAGCAGCACCTGTAGCACGGAGCGCAGGCGCTCGGGCGGCACCGGCAGGTAGCGGTTTTCCCCGACTGGAACCACGCGAAAGCGCGAGGGCATGCGCATCAGCGCTTCGAGGTTGGAGATGTCTGAGCACTCCTCCAAGAGCTCCAGCAGCGCGGGCACCAAGTTCACTCGCTTGCCTTCGATCTCGATGCCGAGCTCGAGGCTGAACCAATCACTGCGCGCGTCTTCCGAATCCACCGTGGCGTACCAGGGGACGTCTGGTGACACGACTTGGTACGGGTAGTCCTTCGCGATCTCGATGCGAAAGCCCAAGCTCTCGAGCTGAGGTAGCGCGTAGGCGGTAAACGAACACAACGTGTGAACGTTGCCGCCGACCTGCACAATGTAATCCGCTTGCGTGTCCAGATCCCCCGTGTAGCCGTCGGCACAGTCGACTTCGACCGCGCCGAAGCCCTCCAGCAGACATTGCGCACGCGCCTCGCCTGCCATATCGCGGTCGACGCGTGCGAGCGAACCACCCGATCCGGCGAAAAAATACTTGCGGCGGTCCGAGGCGCGAATGCGCGTGCCCGCGTACTCGAACGCGAGCGCCAACACCGGCACATCCAGCTCGGCGTAACGCTGCGCGTGATCGTCGGCTTGCTCGACGGACATGCGCTCGACGAACAAACGCACACACGGGACGAATGGGACGGCCGCGGGTGCGGACTGGGCTGGGATGGCTTCGGCGAACAAGAGCGAGCCTCCCTTAGATCAAACTACGGAACATTTGTCGATCCCCTATGACCATCATTTGTTCAGCCCTGCTGTAGGTCCATGCCCCACATTGCTGAGGGTGTGATGAGCTTAATTGATTGAAATTATTAATGATAGTGCGATTAGTTGACAACATTGCGCGTCTAGCCATAATGGCACCATGCCTGACGCGATGACAGAGGTGCTCGACGAATTGTCGTCGAACTCCCGCCCCACACCGGATGCCGCCGACATCACCGTGCTCGTCGTGGACGACGAGGCGAGCAACTTGGCGTCGCTCGAAAAGATTTTTCAGCGCGAAGGCATGCGCGTGTTCACCGCGGACGGCGCGAAGCCCGCGCTCGAAGTGGTGCGGCGCCACCGCGTGCAAGTCGTGCTCACGGATCTGATGATGCCCGGCACGAGCGGCGCGGAGCTCCTCCGCGCATTGAAAGAAGTCTCCCCCGACACCGAAGTGGTCTTAATGACGGCTTACGGCACGGTCGAGACGGCCGTGCAGGCCATGCGTGACGGCGCGTACGACTTCGTCGAAAAGCCCTTGAAGCGCATGACGATCGTCAAGAGCGTGCGCAAGGCGGCGGAGCGCCAATCACTGGTCGCGGAAAATCGCTCGCTGCGCCAGGAATTGAAGCTGCTGACGAATCGCGAGATCGTCGGGCAGAGCCCGGCTCTGCGGCGCGTGTTGGATGTCGCCACGCAGGCGGCGCCGTCCAGCGCTACCGTGCTTATTTTGGGCGAAAGCGGCACCGGCAAGGAGCTGATCGCGCGCTACATTCATTCCAAGAGCGGACGCGCGCACGGGCCGTTCGTTGCGGTCAACTGCGCGGCGATCCCGGAGAGCATCTTGGAGGCGGAGCTGTTCGGTCACGAGCGTGGCGCGTTCACGGGTGCGATCGCCAAGCGGGAAGGGCGCTTCGCCCGCGCGCGCGGCGGCACGTTGTTTCTCGATGAGATCGGTGAGCTCAGCCCCGCCGTGCAGGTAAAGATCCTGCGCGTGTTGCAGGAGGGAGAGTACGAGCCGGTTGGTGGCCACACGGTGAAGGCGGACGCGCGCATCGTGGCGGCGACCAATCGCGATCTGGTGTCCGAGGTCGAAGCGGGGCGCTTCCGCGAGGATCTCTACTACCGGCTCAACGTGATCGCGGTGACGGCTCCTCCGTTGCGCGCGCGTCGCGAAGACATCCCGCTCTTGGTGGATCATTTCTTGGGCGTGTACTGCACCAAGAATGGGCGCGCGCGCCTGACCATTCCGAGTGACGTGCTGCGCAAGCTGATGGACTACTCGTGGCCCGGCAACGTGCGCGAGTTGGAGAACGTCATCGAGCGCGCTGCGGTGCTGTGCCGCGCGGAGGCGCTCTCACTCTCTGACCTGCCCGACGCGGTGGCCAGCGCTACACCTCGGCCACCCTCCGAACTCACGTTCGCCATTGGGACTCCCCTGTCGGAGGTCGAGCAGCGGATGATTCGCGACACGCTGTCGCATACGGGCGGGGATAAGTCGCTGGCCGCGCAGTTACTCGGCATCTCGACGCGCACGATCTACCGCAAGCTCGGCGAAAACGAGTGATGCTGCCCAGCCGGGTCCTGCAGCCGCTGAGCCGGGCCTCGAGCCGCGTGCGGGCTCCGGCCCCCACGCTGCTAGCCTATTTTGCCAGTTTGTCGCTCCGACCCGACCAGCCTCGAAAACGTTGCCAGCTTGGCGGGCGCACGCGCGGCAACCAGCGGCAAAACCCATGGGAATCCGTTGCTATTTCCGGTAATGAGCGCTGGCACGCCTCTCGCTAGAGGCGGCCTTTGGACCCGTGACTTTCGATCTCCTACTCAAGAAGTACTTCACCGGCGTCGTGCTCGCCATCGTCGCGCTTGCCGCGTACTTCCAGGCCGCGGGTGCCACGCAATTGGTCGGAGCCGCGCTCTCCGGCCCAACCTCTAGCGCTGTGCCTTTGCGCACGGCTGCGGCGCCGGCGCCGACCTCGCGCGCGCGCCCGGTGGCAGACTCGATCATTTCGCGTAACCCGTTCGATTCGACGACTGGTCCGCTGGATGCGAAGCCGGTGGACGTGCCCGTGCCGGTGAAGGCCACCGTCGACGCGAGTGACCCGTTGACGGCCCCAGCGTGCGACAGCCCGCAAGTGTTCATTGTCACCGAATCGACGAATCCGATTTGGTCAGTGGCTGCACTGCAAGCTCCCGGTGAGCCGCGCCCGCGGATGCATCGCGTGGGGGATGACGTGGGCGGTAAGCGGGTCGAGTTCATCGGCTTCAACCCGCGCGAGAACTCGCCGTCGGTCTGGCTCTCCAGCGGCGCCACGCTGTGCCAAGCCATGTTGTTTCGCACGCAGCCGGTCCTGCCGCCGGTGGCTGCCGCTGCCGCGCCTGCTGCCGTCGCTCCGCCGCCGTCGCCTGCCGGCGGCCCGAATCCCGTGCCAGCTGACATCGCCTCCAAGATTCAGAAGGTCAGCGACACCGAGTACAACATCGACCGTTCGGTCATCGACAAAGTCCTGGAAAACCAGGCAGAGCTGATGAAGTCCGCGCGCATCGTGCCCGAAACCAAAGACGGCAAGGTGCTCGGTATTCGCCTGTTCGGCATTCGTCCGGACACGTTGCTGGGCATGCTCGGCTTGCAAAACGGCGATCGCCTTGATGCCATCAACGGCTTCAACATGGGCAGCCCCGAGAAGGCGCTCGAAGCCTACGCGCGCCTCAGAACTGCTTCCAGTCTCGACGTCAACGTTAACCGGCGCGGCGCGCAGGTTGGCATTGCCATCAAAATCAAGTGAGTGCCTCCGTGACGAGTTCCGTGCCTTCGAAATTCAAGTTCCTGCGTCCCTCCGGGCTCCGTTTTCAGCTCAGGACGGCGTCGCTTGCGTTGTTGCTCGCGGCTTCTGCTGCCGCGCAAGACGCACCCGCTCCTGCGCCACCCGCGCGTAGGACCGGGGCGCAGATTCGGGCGGCGGTTCGCAAGGCGGCTGCACCGCACGCCGCACCTGCACCTGCACCCGCAGCTGCACCCCCTCCCGCGCCTGCACCCGTTCCGGCCCCCGCGCTCGCTGAGGGGCCGGTCAATCCTGCCGATCGCGACCCGCCCGGCGCAGCGCCCGCCTTGCCGACGTCTATGGACAAGATCGCGGTCGCGACGGACGTGCCGTTTCACCCGCAACCGGGCGGGCAGCTCGTCAAGTTCAACTTGCAAGATGCCGATCTTGCTGAGCTGGTGAATCACATCAGCGGGCTCACCGGAAAGCGTTTCATCTACGGCGCCAAGGTGCGCCAGATCAAAGCCACTGTGGTTTCTCCAGAGCCGGTCACGCTGGAAGAAGCGTACCAAGCGTTCTTGTCCATCTTGGACGCGAACGGCATGACGATCGTGCCGCACGGGCGCTTCTTGAAGATCATCGACAGTGGCGGTGTGGTGACACAGCCGACTCCGATCATCGCGCGTGGCGAACCCGTGCCGGACTCGGATCGCTACGTCACGCGCTTGTACCGTTTGGAGCACGTCGGCAGCGACGAAGCGCTCGCGCTCCTCGGCAAGTTCAAAAGCAAGGACGGCGATATCTCGGTGTACGCACCCGGCAAGTTGCTGATCATTACCGATACCGCCTCCCAAGTACGACGCCTGATGCGCATCGTCGAGGAAATCGACGTCGGCGGTTCGGGGCAACACATGTGGATCGAGCCGGTGCACAACGGCACGGCCCAAGAGCTGGCCAAGCGCGTCAACGAGCTGTTCGACCTAGGCACCACGCCCGCCGCGGCTGCAGCGAGTTCCAAGGCCAGCGGCCTGAACAAGGTTATCCCGGACGAGCAAACGAACTCGCTCATCGTCGTTGGTACCGAGGACTCCTACCTGCGCCTGTTGGAGGTGCTGAAGCGCCTCGACTCGCAGTCGGCCGAGACCGGCAAGATCCACGTTCTACCGCTGCAGCACGCAATTGCCGAAGAAATGTCGGCCACTTTGAATCAAATGCTTGGCGGTGCGGGCGGCCGCGCTCCGGCCGCTCCGGCAGGTGGCGCCCCGGGTGGTGCTGCCGCCGGTACCTTCGAAGGCGAGCTGCGCGTTACTGCTGACAAGAGCACGAACTCGCTGATCATCACGTCATCCAACCGCGACTACGCGACGATGCGCTTGGTCGTTGACAAGCTGGATCACGCGCGCCGCCAGGTATTCATCGAAGCTGTGATCATGGATCTGTCCGTGTCGGATTCGACGACGCTCGGCATGTCGTTCCACGGCGGTGACGTGCTCGGCGCGGCTCAGGACACGCTGCTCTTGGGCGGCTTTCAGGCGGGCAAATCCGTGGCGTTCCCTGCAGACCCGAGCTTGCTGCAGGGTTTCGCGGCCGGTATCCGCGGCCCGAACTTGCCGAACACCACCAACTTGCTCGGTACGGGTTTGAGCGTGCCGGAGTTCGGTGTGGTGTTGAACGCGGTCGCCGCTAGCGGTCGGTCCAACATCTTGGCCACTCCGCACATCATCGCTACGGACAACGTCCCCGCCGAGATCAGCATCGGCGAAAACATCCCCCTGCAAACCAACGTCGGCGGTGGCGCTTCCGCGCTCAGCGGCCTTGCCGGCGGCGCGGGTGCGGCCGGCCTCGGCGGCCTACTAGGGGGGTTGGGCGGGTTCTCCGCGCCGCGCCAAGACGTCGGTAACAAGATCAAGGTCACGCCCCACATCAATGAGTCGAACCAAGTTCGCTTGGAGATCGATCAAGAGAGCAGCGCGCCGGGCGCTACCTCCGGCACGCTCGGTGCTGTCAGCATCACCAAGCGCACTGCGAACACCACCGTGGTCGTGCAAGACCAGCAAACGGTCGTCATCGGCGGCCTAATGAGTGACGAGTACACGACGTCACGCACCAAGGTGCCGGTGCTTGGTGATCTGCCGCTCTTGGGTGCGCTGTTCCGCACTTCCGACGTGCAGAAGCGCAAGAAGAACCTACTCTTGGTGCTCACCCCGCACGTGATTCGCGACCAGGATGACTTGCGCAAGATCTTCGAGCGCAAGATGCAAGAGCGCCAAGAGTTTTTGGACCGCTACATGGTGTTCTCGGGTGAAGATTGGAAGCCGCCACGCGATTGGTCGCGCACCAGCGGCTTGGTGGAAGACATTCGCAAGGCCTTCTCCGAGATCGCGGAACAAGAGCGGCTCGAGGCGGAAAGCAAGCCCCGCGAAAATCCGCCGCGCACGCCGAGCGATCCGATCGAGTTGCCGGGTGACGTGCAGCGCGGGTCGGCGGCCGCGCCTGTAGCCGCTCCGAGTCCCGCGCCCCCGCCGCGCCGGGTTGGCGCGCCGCTGAATGTGCCTGCGCGGCGCCAGCGTGCTCCCCAGGGCTCGAACGAACCGGCTTTTCGCATCAACCCGATCGCTCGCAGCGTGAACGTGGATCGCGTGGAGTGAGCCATGCAGGAGCAACGCGCCCTCGGCAATATTCTGATCCGCCACGGAGTGATCGCAGACGGCGCTCTTGAGCCGTTTTACGCGCAGCAACGCGAGAAGGCGACGCCGCTCTTCGAGCTGCTTCTGAGCGCGAAAGCCGCCTCGCACGCGGATTTGGCGCGCGCATTGGCTGCCGAGTGCCGCCTGCCGTTCGTCGAGAATATCGATGTCGGGAGCGTGCCTGCAGACATGGCGAATAAGCTGCCCATCAGCTACGCCAAGACGCACAAGCTACTCGTCGTTGGTGACTTCGACGATCGCGTGGAGGTGGTGTGCGCGGACCCGCTGGACACCGACGGTCTCGACGACATTCGCGCGGCCTTCAAGAAGCCCGTGCAGATCTCGG
Organism: Polyangiaceae bacterium; assembly: GCA_039936055.1. Lineage (GTDB taxonomy): Bacteria > Myxococcota_A > Polyangia > Polyangiales > Polyangiaceae > PMG-095. Next base: position 8,074 of record JBDTJC010000326.1, read on the forward strand.
TCGCGCCGTCGGACACGGTGATCGACGCCATCAACCAGGTCTACGAACGTCAGCAAACGGTCAGCGAGCTGGAAACCGCAGAGGTCGTCGATGCCGAAGAAATCGACATCCTCGACTCCGACGACGATGCGCCAATCATTCGCTGGGTGAACGGTCTCTTTTCGCAGGCAGTGAAAGAGCGAGCGAGCGATATTCACATCGAACCGGAAGAGCGTGAAGTCGTCGTACGCTATCGCGTGGACGGGCAGCTGTACATCGCGCGCAAGGCGAGCTTGCAGTTCATGCGCTCGGTGATCGCACGCGTGAAGATCATGGCCGGTCTGAACATCGCCGAGAAGCGGTTGCCGCAGGACGGGCGCATCTCGCTGCGCATCGCCGGTCGCAGCATCGACGTGCGCGTTTCGTCGATTCCGACCAGCCGCGATCACGAGCGCATCGTGATGCGTCTACTGCACAAAACTAGCAAATTGCTGGATATCGCCGAGGTCGGCTTTTCCGAGCGTGACCGCTGGCTGATGGAGTACCTGATCCATCGCCCGAACGGGATTTTGTTGGTCACGGGCCCCACGGGCAGCGGCAAAACCACGACGCTCTACGCGTGCCTGAACAAGATCAATCGACCCAAGATCAACATCCTCACCGCGGAGGATCCGGTCGAATACGAAATCGGCGGCGTGCATCAAGTTGCCGTGCAAGCGAAAATCGGTCTCACCTTTGCCAGCGCACTGCGCGCCTTCTTGCGCCAAGATCCGGACGTGATCATGGTCGGTGAAATTCGCGATCGTGAAACCGCGGAAATCGCGATTCACGCGTCCATGACTGGTCACTTGGTACTCAGCACGCTGCACACCAACGACGCCGCGAGCGCCGTCACCCGCCTCGTCGAGATGGACATCGAGGCATTCTTGGTGCGCTCGACCGTGATCGGTATCTTGGCACAACGCTTGGTGCGTGTGCTCTGCCCGCATTGCAAAGAGTCGTACCAAGCCACGCCGTTCGAGCTGCAGCAACTCGGTATCGATCCGGATCGCACGCGCCGACGCGACGAGCGTGTGCTCTCACCGCGCTACACGGCGCAGGGCGTCAACTACGAACCCGTCGGCTGGCGCGGCCCGGGCATGCCCACACTGTTCAGCGCCAAGGGCTGTCACCACTGTGAAAATAAGGGTTTCACGGGCCGCATGGGTATTTACGAGTTGCTGGTGGCAGATGACACAGTGGGCGCCCTCGTGCTTGCCAGTGCGGACGCGCAGACCATCAAGCGCGCAGCTCAAAGCCAGGGTATGGATTCCCTGCGCGACGACGGCGCACGCAAAGTGCTCATGGGCCTGACCACGGTCGAAGAGGTCGTGGCCGCGACCCAAGAAGACGTCGTCGTCGACTCCTAGGCGTTGAATTATGGCTGTGTTCGAGTACCGCGGAATTCAGATTGCGTCCGGCAAGCCGGTCAAAGGCTACCGCGACGCCGACAACGCGAAGGCTTTGCGCGCGGTGCTGCGCAAAGACGGCGTGCTGCTGACCGAAGCCAACGAAGAAGCGGAGAAGGGGTCCAAGGCCGCGCGCAAGGTCGAGTTGTTTGCGTTCATGAAGCGGCCCTCGACGGCGGACGTCGCCGTGATGACGCGCCAGCTCGCCACGTTGGTGCGTGCGGGCGTGCCGCTCGTCGAATCCGTCGGCGCGCTCGTGGATCAAGTCGAGAAGGAGCAACTCAAGCGCACGCTCACCGCCGTCCGCGAAGCGCTTAACGAGGGTACTGCGTTCGCCAAGAGCTTGGAGGCGCATCCCACGGTGTTTCCGTCGCTGTACATCAACATGGTGGCCGCCGGTGAAGCCTCCGGAACTTTGGAAGCTGTGCTTGAGCGTTTGGCTGACTTCATGGAGGGCCAGGCGCGCTTGAAGGGTAAGGTCACGGCCGCGCTCGCGTACCCGGTGCTGATGATGTTCATCGGCATCATCATGGTCAGCGTGCTGATGGTGGCCGTGGTGCCCAAGGTCACCAGCATCTTCGACAACATGGGTCACGCTTTGCCTTGGTACACGCGGCTCTTGATCACGGTGTCGAACATCGTGTCGGGCTACTGGTGGCTCTTGGTCATCATCGTCGTCGGCGGCTCGTGGGCCTTTCGCCGTTGGCGCGCGACACCCGAGGGCAAGCTCAAGTGGGACAGCTTCCGGTTGGTCGTGCCGATTTTCGGCAAGTTGAACCTGCTCGTGTCGGTGGCGCGCTTCACGCGCACGCTCGCTACGCTGCTGTCCAGCGGCGTGCAGCTGCTGCAAGCCATGGAAATCGGGCGACACGTGCTCGAAAATTCGCGGTTGGAGAGCGTGATCAGCGAAGCCATCAGCTCGATTCGTGGCGGTGAAAGTATCGCCGAGCCGCTCAAACGAGCCAAAGTTTTTCCGCCCATGGTCACGCACATGATCACCGTCGGTGAAAAAACCGGTCAACTCGAAGCGATGCTCGAGAACGTGAGCCGTGCCTACGAGGCGGACGTGGAGATCCGCGTTGTGGCGCTCACCAGCTTGCTCGAACCGTTGATGATCGTGCTGCTCGGTGGCGTGGTCGGCTTCATCGCCATGGCCATCTTGATGCCGCTGATCCAGATGAATGAGTTGGTGCAGTAATGGCCGGCGCGCGGCGTTTCGCCACGGAGCAGCGCATCCGCTTCCCTTGGGAACGGCGCGGGGGTTTGCGCACGTTGCTGCGGCTGGGCCGCGTAGGGCCGGTGCTGGCGGTGCTGGGCGTGCTCACGTTCATCGTTGTGCTTGGTGTGCGAGAACGCCACAGTGCCGGCGTCCGCCAAACCCGCGCCACGCTGATCGGGGTGCGGCGCGCGATTGACGCGTACCGTGCTGACAATGACGGTGGTTGTCCGCCCGGGCTCGACAAGCTCGCGACATATGGAAATTTCAAAGAAATGCCCACCGATGCTTGGGGGCACGCCCTTCGGTTCACTTGTCCGGGACGCCGCGCGGGAGAAGCATATCAGCTCTCGAGTGACGGTCCGGACGGCGAACCGGGCGGGCTCGACCGCGTAGAATGACGAGGGACCCATGAATACGAAATCATCAGCAATGAGCCAGAGTCAGGCCCTAGAACGACTGCTCTCGAAGTATCGCACACACCGAGCACGGCGCGGCGTGACGCTCGTCGAAGTACTCATCGTCGTCGCCATCATCGCGATGGTCGCCGGCGGTGTGGCCGTGTTCGCGTTGCCCAAATACAAGGAAGCGCAGATCAAGAATGCGGAGACGGGCGCCCGCATCGTGCGCACTGCCGTCCAGCAATGGCAGGCAGCCAACAACGAGACCAGCTGTCCGACCATCAGCCAGCTGGTCCAGGAGAAGCAGCTTGACCCCGGTCAGAGCACCAACGACTCCTGGAATCAGCCGTTCAGCCTGAACTGTACGGACGATGAAGTGATCGTCACCTCCGCGGGCCCGGACAAGAAGAAGGGCACCAAGGACGACATCACGGTGCCCAAGGGCGCCGGAACCCCCGAAGAAAAACAGTAGTTTTCACGAGAGACGATGACGAATGAATTCCACAGAGCTTTTCAGCGCGCGCGCCGCAGGCAGCGCGGGCTCACGCTCGTGGAGTTGCTCGTCGTCGTCGCATTGATCGCGGTGATTGGCGGCTCGGTCCTGATGGGGCCGGGCATGTTGGAAGGGAGCCGGCTCAAATCGGCGGCTACGTTGATCGTGAGCGGCGTGCGGGTCGGCATCGCGCGCGCCAGCACGACCGGCAAGCCCACGCGGTTGTCCTTCGACCTCGATAAGGGCAACCTCGTGCTCGAAGAGGCGAGCTCAAGCGTGGTGTTGCGCGAGCACACCAAGGACGCGAGCTCCGGAGCAGAGCCCTCGACCGAGCTGGAAAAGCAAGCCCACGCGGAATCGGACCGCATCTTGGAAGGTCCGCATTCCCCGCGCCCGAGGTTTAAGCCTGTGGCTGGCTTCAACTCGGGGAGCGGTGAGACGGGGCTAGCACGCTCGCTCGGCGGCGGGGTGGAGTTCATCAGCGTGCAGACCGACCACGATGACGAACCGCGTACGACCGGCCACGCCTACCTGTATTTTTTCCCTGGTGGCAGCACCGAGCTGGCTTCGATACAGCTGAAGCGCCGCGGCGACGACACTGGGTTGACGATCACCGTCAGCGGCCTCACGGGGCGCGCGAAAATCGAGCGCGGGCGCGTCGATCTCGTGCCCCCGCGCAGTGACGGTGAGGCGGCCAGCGAGCGAGACGAGCTATGACGCGCCACCCCGCACAGCGCGGCTTCACCCTGCTGGAGGTGCTGGTTGCGATCGCCATCTTGGGCCTCGGCCTGACCGTGATTTTGGGCTCACAGGTCGGCCTGTTCACCAACGCTTCGCGCGGCGAGCACCTGACCGTTGCGTCCAATTTGGTGCGCTGCAAAATGAGCGAGATCGAGGTGAAGCTACTCACCTACGGTTACCAGCTCACCGACGAAACGGATGACGGCCCGTGCTGCGCCGGTGAAGAAGACGACAGCGTTTATCACTGCTCCTGGAAAGTCGAGCGGGTAACTCTGCCCGAATTGCCGCTTAACGGTGCGGATGCCGGTGCGAATCCCGCGGGCGATGGCGGTCTCGACCTCGGACCGATTGGCTTGCTCACTGGGCTCAACGCACCAGGCGGACAAGCGCTTGGGGACAAGGCCAACCCGGCTGATTTGGCGAAAACGCTCGGCGGTGCGGCCAGCCCGATGAGTCTCGCGCCGATGATGATGAGCATGGTCTATCCGACGCTCAAGCCGATGCTCGAAGCGAGCATTCGCAAGGTGAGCGTCACCGTTGACTACAGAGAAGGCACGTTCAAACGGGAGCTGCTGGTCACTCAGTACGTGACCAACCCGCAGCAGGGGCAGCTCGATCCGGTCGCCGGGCTCGGTACTGGTGGTGGCAGCGGCCTGGGTGCGTTGGGTGGGTTGCTTGGCGGCACGGGCACGGGGCTCGGTCGATGACCGGCGGGCTGCAGCGAAGGCGCTCGGCACGCGGCTTCACGCTCGTGGAGCTCTTGGTCGCAATCGTTGTGCTGTCCCTGATCTCGGTGCTGATTTATAGCGCATTTTCGAGCATGAAACGCAGCCGCGAAGGCATTCAGCGCGTGGAAGATCGCTACCGCGAGGGACGTTTGGCCATGGCGCGCATGGTCCGCGAAATTCAAAGCGCGTTCATCTCATTGCACCAACCGATCAACACGTCTCTGCTCGTGGAGAAGACCGCTTTCATCGGCACGACCGGTATGCCCGCGGATCGCCTGGACTTCGATTCGTTTTCGAATCGGCGCATCGATCGCAATTCGCACGTGTCGGATCAATGTGAGCTGTCGTACTTCGGCTCGTCGAATCCGGACGAGTCCGGCGTGACCGATCTCGCGCGGCGCGTGAGCACGACGCTCGACCTCGACCCGCGCAAGGGCGGCCGCGTAGACGTGCTCGCAACGGACATCGATCTATTCGACTTGCAGTACCTGGACCCGCTGACGGGGGCGTGGGTGGATACCTGGGATACGACACAGTCGCTCACGGGGCAGCCCGCGCGCTTGCCCGTACAAGTGCGCATCGTACTGGTGCTCAACGGTGGTTCGCGCGAAGGCGCCGGGCGCAGCCAGCAGTCGATTCGCCTGGTGACCAAGGTTTCACCGCCGATTCAAAACGCCCTCAGCTTCGCGATCATGCAATGAAACGCGCCAAATTCCCGATGACCCCAGCCCGTATTGGCGCATTACGCTTGCGCCGGCGGCGGCGGGGTATGGCGCTGATCTTGGTGCTCGCGGCGCTCACCATATTGACGGTGATGCTCACCGAGATTCAGGACGAAAGCTCGGCGGAGTTCAGTAGCTCGCTGGCTGCACGTGACGAGGTCGTGGCTGAGTACGCGGCAAAGAGCGCTGTGAATTTGTCGCGCCTGCTGATCGCTGCCGAGCCCACGATTCGTCGCTCGCTGACGTTGGTGTTCGCGTTGGTCGGCGGCTCGCGTCAGGTCCCGGTCTGGGAGTACGCGGACCGTATTCTGGGTGCCTTCAACGACACGGACGGCGCAGAGAACTTCACGTCCTTGGCGGGTGTCGACCCGAAGCTCGGCAAAAATCTGGGGCTGAAGGGCGCGGGCTTCGAGCTACGGATCGTCGACGAAGACTCGAAGATCAATTTCAACGTGGCCGCGCGCGGTGACGCCTTCAGCCAGACGCGCTTGGCCGCGCAAATCGTTGGCTTGATCAACTCGCCGCAGTACTCTCCGTTGTTCGAGCAACGTGACGCTGACGACACCTACACGGATCGCCGCGCCGTCTGTCAGGCGATCATCGACTGGGTCGATCCGGATCAAGACCAAGCCGTGTGCGATCCGACTTCGACTACCGCGTCGCAGGCGGCATCCGAGGACTCGTACTACCAACTGCTGAAGAAGCCATATAAACGCAAGAATGCAGCCTTCGACAGTTTGGAAGAGCTGCACATGGTGCGCGGTATCAGTGATGATTTTTGGTCCACGTTCATCGATCCCGATCCGGATAACCCGGACAAACGCATCGTGACGGTTTGGGGGCAGGGGGCGGTCAACGTCAACACTGCCAACCCGCAGACGCTCTTGGCGTTGGTTTGCCAAGCGTCCAACAACATGGCGCGCATGTGCTCGGACGCCAACGAAGCTCAGAAGTTCATCATGGCCCTGACCATGGTACGCAGCTTCTTGCCTGGCCTGCCGGTGTTCAAGAACGCCCACGAATTCGTGAGCGCACTGCAGCAGACCAACGCGCAAACCACGGCCGCCACGGGGGCCGCCGCGCCAGCGCCCGCAGGCGGTCTCGGTGGTCTCGGCGGAGGGCTGGGCGGCGGCGGCAGTCCGATCGCGACCATCTTGAAGGCGCTCGGCATCGAGCCGATTCCGCTGGTATCGGCGGCCGAGACCGAGAAAGCCGTGACCACGGAGAGCAAAGTGTTCAGCATCTACGCGCGGGGCTACGTGAAGTCCGGCAAGCGCGAGAGCAGTGTGCACATCCACGCGGTGGTGGATTTCCGTGGCGCCCCGAGCCCGCAGGATTTGATCAGCCAAGCCTTGGCCAAGCTCGGGCTGGGCGCACAGGGTACGGGCGGTGGCGCTGCCGTCGCCCCGGTTCCGACCACCGGATCGGGCGGTGGCGCCTCCACTTTGCCGCCTGGCGCCACCCAAAGCGGTATCCTCGACGCACTTAAACCAGGCCCCGGCGGGAACGTCGTCTACTATCGCGTCGATTGACGCGAGCAACCGGCCTTGCGCTTCGCTAAGAACACAACCCCCTCATGGCACGTCACATCGGTATCGACATCGGCTCTTCGCACGTCAGGGCATTGCTGCTCGCGACCGGCTACAAGCGCATCGCGATCGAAGCCATCAACGAGGTCGCAATCGATTCCGCGGAGTCCTTGCAGCAGGCGATTACCGCGGCCACGAGCGCCATGTTGCCACACAGCGACGGCGTGGCCGTGGCGATCGACGGTGACACGGCCTTCGTGCATCGGCTCAAGCTGCCGCTCACCGCAAGGAAGCAGATCGACGCCATCTTGCCGTTCGAGCTGGAGTCGCGCATGCCGGTGGACATTGCCGAGCTGGTGTACGACTACCGCGTGCTACGGGCGGACCCGCCGCGCGACGCCATCGAGGTGATTGCGGCTCTCGCCCGCACCACGCAGGTCAAAGAGCGCATCGAGCTCGTGAAGCGTGCGCTCGGTCGTGAGCCGGAGCGCGTTGGCTGCGGCTCACTCGTGCTCGCGAATTTGTCGCTGATTTCCGCCGAGCTCCGCGGCAAGAACCCGGTGGCCCTGGTGGATCTGGGCAGCCGCCGTACGGAAGTGACGGTTATTAACGACGGCGAGCCGATCTTCGTGCGCACGTTGTCGCGCGGCGTCGCAGGCCTCCCTGAAACGGCCACCGCGCTCGTTGCCGAGCTTCGCCAAACCTTCCTGGCCTTCCTTTCCAGCACTGATTTAGCGGTGGATTCGGTGATTTTGCTGGGCGGTGGTTCCGGCGCTAGCGGCGCGGACCAGTACTTGAGCCAAGAGCTCGGTTTCCCAGTACGCCCCATGCCGAGCTTCCAGTTGGAGGCGACGCCGGAGGTCGTGCTCGCGCTGCCGCGCTACGCGAAGGCATTGGCGCTGGCCGCTGGCCTGGCGGGCAAGCCGGTGGATCTGAATCTACGCAGCGGTTCGCTCGCTTACCAACGCGGCTTCAGCTTCTTGAAGGAGCGGGCGCCGCTCTTGGCAGGGTTGGGTGCGGCCACGCTGGTCAGCTTCTTGTTCGCGAGTTGGGCGGATCTGCACGCGCTATCACGCGAGCACGAAGAGCTCGCGCAAGCGCTGTCGGCGCAGAGTGAACAGGTGCTCGGCGAAGCACTCACGGATCCAGACGCGGTTAACGAAGCGATCGCACGCGCAAAAGGCAAGGAAGAGCCGGACCCCATGCCGCACGCGGACGCGTTCGACGTCATGGTGGCGCTGTCCGAGGCGATCCCGATGAGCGTGGTGCACGATGTCGAAGAGCTGGATGTCGACCACACGCACGTGAAAGAGAACGGCATCGCCGGCACCACCGCCGATACGCAGACCATTCTCGGTGAAGTGGCCAAAAATCGCTGTATCACCGACGCGAAGGTGGCCAAGGTCAGCCAAGTCGTGAACGGGAATCGCCAGAAGTATCAGCTCGAATTCGAGCTCAAGTGCCCCGAGGATGTGGGTACAAAAAAGAAGCCCAAGTCGAGCGCCAACGAAGCGCCGGCGGAGGACAAGCCGTGAATATCGCCGACCGTATCGCTCGTTTGGACCCGCGAGAGCAACGCCTGCTCAATGGCGGGTTGGTCGCGCTCTCCGCAGTGATCGTCTTGCTCGTCCCGATTTCCTTGACGGCAATCGTGCACGGCAGGCGTGCGGACAACCAAGCGCTGCGCGATGCCGCCATCGGCATCAGCGACAACGTGGATGAGATCCAGCGCGCGCAAGTCGAGAAGGCCGCGACCGTCGAGCGTTACTCGAAGCCCGCGCCGCCTCTCGCGCCATTCCTGGCTGGCCTGGCCACTGATGGTGGCGTCGAAATCCCCGAGAGCCAGGATCGCCAGGCCATTCCCCACGGCAAGAAGTACATGGAGCGCTCGACGCGCTTTTCCCTGCACAAAGTGGGTATGCTCAAGCTCGCCAAATTCATGGAGAAAATCGAGCAATCCGGCAACCCGATCACGATTTCCTCACTGAATTTGACGAAACGTGGTCCGGAGCCCGACCAATACGACGCGGAAATCGTGGTCAGCGCGTTCGACCGCAGCAGCGCGCCCGACAAGGCCAAGAAGCCGGCCGCGGACGCGGACGCCGGTGCGGCCGAGGCCAAGCCGTGAACGAAAAGCACAAGCGCATTGCGAAGTGGGTTGGCTACGGCGCGTTCTATTTGTTCGCGCTGCTGTTCTTCAGCTACCTCACGTTCCCGTTCGATCGCCTGCGCACGCGCATCGAGAATCAATTCAATGCCGGCCAGACTGGCCCGAATCCGCTCACGCTGCGCCTCGGCCACCTGAGTTCGTATTGGCTCAGCGGCATCGAGGCCGACAACGTGGATTTCGTGTCGCCGCCTGTACCCCCGCCGGCAGACGACCCAACGGCGAAGCCCACCGGCCCGAAGGTGATGCGCATTGATTCCGTGCACGCGCGCGTAGCGCTGCTGCATCTCTTGTTTGGCACCATGCAGGTAAACTTCGGCGCTACTGCGTTCGGCGGCAAAGTGTCCGGGTATACTTCGGACGCTGACGGCGGCCGCAAATTCGACGTTGAAATCGAAGACGTGTCGCTGAAGGATGCCCCCGTCCTGGCGGATTTGGTGGGCTTGCCCGTAGCCGGGCAAATTGCCGGTGAGATCGAGTTCATGCTGCCCGAAGGCAAGCTCGGCAAGGCCGAAGGCAAAGTCGATCTGAAGTTCTCCGGGCTGTCTGCCGGTGATGGCAAGACCAAGGTCTTGAACGCGATAGCGCTGCCCAAAGTGGAGATGGGTGACCTCACCCTGCAGGCCACGGCGACGGCCGGGAACCTCAAGATAGACCAGTTCAGCAGCGCGGGTCGGGATCTGGATCTACAGGGCGAGGGCAGCGTGCGCATGCGTGACACCTTGGATGCCAGCGTGCTCAGCCTGAATGCTCGCTTCAAGTTCAGCGACAAGTTCACGAACAAGGACGACATGACGCGCGGGCTGTTCGGCGCGCCGGGCAGCAGTACCCCGGGCTTGTTCGACCTCGTGCCGCAAAACAAACACGCCAAGCGCCCTGACGGTTCCTACGGCTGGCGCATCAACGGCACGTTCGCGCACCCCTCGTTCTTACCCGCAGCAACCGCTGGCGACTTCGCGAAACTGCACTGAGCGCCTTGGTTTGTGGGTCAGCTTGCTGGGGCTAGGCGTCAGCTCAGAAGCGTAGGGCGCGGAGTCAATCTGCACTTCCTAAACCCGCCCCACCGACGCCGTCGCTGTCGCGGGCTGCCGCCCACGGTCCGCCCTTGAAAGAGCTGACCCAAGTCTGCCCGGCGCTGATCGCTGCTGACTGACTTCCAGCGCCGTGCTGGGCAACGCGGCTCCAGCGTCCACCGCCCCTCGAACAAAGCGTCAGTCCTCCGTCGGAATTGCAGGCTACATGCCCGCGTCCGGAAGCAGGATGCCGCATTCCGAAAAATCCAGATCGGTATCCATCGAAAAGTTCGATTGCGTCGAATGGCGTTCGGCGTGAAACAAGTCCAGGTCGTAAACTTCACCGGGTTCAATGCCCAAACTGGCGCTTTCGGTGTCGAGCGCAAGGGTCTTGCTCGCGGAGGAATGGAGCCCGCCGAGATCGATGGCCAAGTGATGGTTGACGAACACCCAGAGGTCATCGTCGCCCGTCATCGTGAAGGTGCCGCCGCGGCGATAGGTGAAGCGCGCGTGTATTTCGGTCGTGAAACTGAAATTGTGGTCCAGGCCAGGGGTGTTGCCCCACCCTGCGCCATCTAGCGGAAAAAAAGAGTCACTGTGAAAGCTTCGCAGTGTCCCGTTGATTTCTGAGTAGAGCTGGACCAAGTAAGGCTTGTTGACGTCGGGGACGGTTCGATACCACTGGTCGAAGTTGGCTTTGCTCGTGGTCTGCTGTCCGTTGGCGTCGTCGCCGTTGACGGAAACGTCAATGAAAGGGCCGTCCGCGGAGTACACGGGTTTGCGGTCGCTACCGAGTGTCGGCAGCACGATGCCGAGTGAGGGGTCCACACCGGAGAACGCCTCGAAGTCGGGGTGGCCGCCGGGTTCGTTCGCGCCCTTGAAGTCACGTACGACGCCCGTGAGAACCGCGCCGCAAGGCACGCTCGCGGTGCCAGCGTTTCCCTCCGGATCCGCGGAGTTGCCCGCGCCGCCCTCCTCGGAGTTGGCGCTGGTCGCCGCGGTGACCTCGGGGCCGAGCTTGTAGCCGCCGACGACCGACTGGGTATAGCCGGCCGGGGGCCCTCCGTCTGTGCCAGAAACGCCAGCCGTTTCGATGACCCCGCCCGCACCAGCGTCATCTTTTGCGCCGGATGCGCCAGCCTGCCCGGTATCGGAAGAAGCCGCTCCCCCGGTTGAGTCGGAGGTTTGGCTGCGATGGCCGCAGCTCGTCACGGCCAAAACGGCGAGGAGTGGCGCCCAAGCAAAGACCTGCATGGCCAGGAGCGTACGGCGGATTCGCATTCGCTGTCAGCACGATCTTGCGGAATTCGACGAAACGCTTCTTGCGGCGTTCGAGTTTTTTCAAATCTAGAACGAACCGGCCGGGTTCTGGCCGGCTCTCCCCAACGCTGTTGCCGGTCGAGGCCGCAGCTGTCCGCATCCGATGCCGGTGGCTTGATCGGCGGTCTTGATTGGCTTGGTCAGCGCGCCCCGTGTGCCCGAGGGCGCTGGCCAGAGCTAGCGCAAGGCATGCGAGCCGGAGAAACTCGCGCATTGCAACGCCTGATGCGGTGCGCCCGCTCGGCTGCCAAACGGGTTAAAGGATCGAACGCGGCTTCGGCGGGCGAGTCCAAGAGGTCGCTGTCGTTCAGCGCCTCAGGCGCATCGGCGGCACGTTCGCGCACTGAGCGCCTCGTTTTTTGGGGGGCGCTTGAGATCCAGCGCTGCACCTCAGTGCGCGGCTTAGTTTTAAGCGCGAACGGTGACCAAGGCTTCGCCGTGGGCGCACTCCTCTTCGAGGTACGCGGCTTGGACGTGTAGGCTGATGCTATCTAGAGCGCGCTGCATGGCGTGGGGCACCGCTTCCCAGGAATTGCCGGACAAGATGCGCTCCACGGTTTGCCGGAGGGATTGCAGCTCGGCGTCGATGCGCGAGCACGCGTTCTCCAAGGTGAGCCCTTGATCGACCATCAGCTCACAAACTGCATGACCTCGTGCCGTCAGTTGTAGCTCTGTTTCCATCTGCCCTTTGCTCGGCGCGAAGCGCCCGAACTATGGGTGTCTCGATCAGACGAAAACTCTCCAGGAATTTTGCGCAATGCGCACGAGCCTCGCTCAGGCAATCGTAAAGACAGCTGCTTTACCGATGCAGGCCACGCGTTGTGCGCAGAAATGCCCGGATCCAAAACGAGATAGGAAGTCTCGAGGCCCCGGGGCGGAGCCGCGAGACCGGTGAACTGCTCGTTTATCCGCTAGAGAGGGACGCCACCGAGCGTGCGCAGCCGGCACGCCCGAGTCGGAATCAACGCCTCAGCTATCCACTGAGATCATCAATCTTTGACGAATCTCGAAATATTGGGGGCTTACGGCGAACAGCGCGAGCTCTTTGAAGCGCTCGTCCGGCGGTACTGCGCTTGAGCTTTCGTCAGAGGCTTTGACGACTTGCGCGGCGGTCTCCAGATCATGCGCTAGTACGAAACCTGCCCGGTCGGCGGTCATGTCCACGCCGGCCACCCAACGCTTCAAGTCGAGCGCCGCGCCCGAAGTCAGCAATTTCGAGACGACACGCGTCAGTTGATCGCGCATCTGCCCGACCAAACCGGCTTCGAGGGCTTGGTAAGCCTCATTCACGGCGCCTTCCAGCTCCGGTGACACTGGAAACTGGGGCGAGGTGAGCTTGATGGCGGCGAAGAACCATGACTTCAGCGCGGTGCCCGAGCCGAGCAAGTGGCGCAGGTACAGGCCGGGGCGGAAGAAGGTGAGCTGGCGCCCCGCAATGAACGCTGCGGGTTGTAGCGGCACGTCCGGGCGGAGCGCGGTCGTGCCGAGTACTAACGAGGGCTCGGTCGCGAACAGGAATGATATTCCGCCCGGGTCGTTCGGGTTCTCGTAGGCGGGCGGTACCGCGATGCCGAGCACGCCAGCGGCGTAATACAGACTCTGGCAAACCGGAGCGGCGTGGCCCGTCACGTCCACCGCGTAGCTTGGATCGTAACCGAGCTCTTGGATGGTTTGGCTGCGCCGCGCCACGACAATCGGCTCGATCAGCGCGAACACGCTGGTGAGCAGGCCGTCCGCTTGCGGATGCATGACCAAATCCAACCAATCATCCTCGGAGAATGCGGCTTGCGCGGGCGCTGCGGTTTCCGAACGCATGCGCTTGTAAAAGCGCTCTTCGTCCGGCTCGGCGAGGTTTAACACCGTCAGCGCTTGGCACAAACACCACGAGGCATCTGCCTGCTTGGTCTCGGTGTACAGCCGACGTAGCGTCTTGTACGAGTCGTGACGATACGGGTTCTGGCGCAGAAGCACGGCTTGCGACGCGACCGCTTTATCTAGGTAGCGCGCCGGATCCGTGACGTACAAATTGCTCAAATGCTCAGTGCGCTCGCGATTGTCCGGCTCGAGCGTTTGGGCGGCTTCGAGCGCGTCGATCGCTTGATCGATGTGCCCGAGCCCCTTCTCGTACAGCTCACCCAAAGCGGTGAACGTCTGCAGCATGCCGGCTTGATCGTCGGCCGCGCTGGCGTGCTCGAGCTTCTGCTTCAATAGCCGCTCGACGCCCGCATGGTTGCCGCGATCCCGCTCCAGATCCACCGCCTCGTTGAGCGCTTTGTCGAACCCGGGTTCGAGCGTCAGCACTTGCTCGTAGAACTCCAGCGCGCGCGCTGGATCCCCGACCTGCCGCGCGGTCACGATGGCCGCCGTGTGCAGGTACTTCACCTTTTGCTTCGGGTCGTCCACGAACTCAGCCAAACGCAGCACGACTTCGACCAGCTTGTTCCAGTCCTTGTCCTCGCTGTACAGCTGCATCAGCTTGCTGAGCAGGCGGCGGTCATCCGGTCGCTCCTCAAGCGCGGCGACGAAGCTCTTGGTCGCTTGAGCGCGGTCATTGAGTTTGCCCGCCGCGAGATCGCCCACGTCCACGAGCAGCTGGATGCGGTCGTCACCGGTCGCCACATCCAGATGGCGTGTCTTGACCTTGATGACTTCTGCCCAGTTTTCCTGGCTTTCGTAGACCTTCGCCAAGGCGACCAACGGCTCGGCGGCGCTCGGATCCAGGTCCGCCGCTTCACCGAGTGGGGCCAAGCTGCCTTCCGGATCCCCACCCAAGCGGAGCGCTTCACCGTAACGGTACTGCGCTTTCGCGCGCGCCTCGGTGGGCAGCGCCTGGCCGAAGCGAGCCAGCAGATCCTGGTAAAGCTCGGCGGCGCGCCTGGGCGAACCGTGATCGAACGTAACCTGGGCGACGCGAGCCAAAGCGTCGGAATCATCCGGTGCAATGCGCAGTAGCGTGTCCATGGGCGCGAGCGCTTTTTCGGTGGAGCCGGTTTGGCTGAGCGCGTCCACGTAGCGCACGAGCAGGCGCGCAGCGGCTTGCTTGTCCAGGGAATCCGCGCGGCCCGCGATGGATTCGTAGTGCGCGGCTGCTTCCATGAAGCGCTTCGCGTCGAACGCGATGTCACCCAGGACCGTCAATGCGTCAAGGTTCGTCGGGTCCAGCGCGAGCGCGCGCTTGGCGGCATCTTCCGCGCGCTTATCGTCCTTCAAGCGGTCGCGCGTCAAAATCGCGATTTGCCCGACCAAACGGCCTTTGGCGAGGTCGCTCTCGGTGTGCGCAATCTCGCGCTCCAAGAGCTGCACGGCCGAGTTCACATCCCCGCGCGCCGTGTACGCATCACGCAAGGCGGCCGCCGACGTTGAATCCTTGGGGTTCGCGTCTAGGGCGCGTTTGTAGCGCTCGATCGCGCCGTCTCGGTCACCGCGCGCTTCCAGTACCTTGGCCGCGCGAACGTACTGCTCGGCTTTGGCCTCGGGTGAGGTGGCGCGGTTCGCCAATGTCTCGAGAGCGGCCAGCGCGGCATCCGCGTCGCCGGTCGACTCACGCAAATGAGCCAAGGCTTCGAGCGCGCCCGCGTGTTGCGGATCGATCTCGAGCACCGCGTCGTACGCTTGCATAGCGCGCTCCGGCGAGCCGAGGTGCTCCGACAACACCTTGCCGCGTTGCAAGAGCAGCGCGAGCCGGCGTGGCGCCTCAGTGACAAGCTTCAGCTGCCGCTCGTACAAGCTCGCGACATTCTCCCAGCGATCCAAGCTGCGGTAGTGGCGGATCAGCGAAGTCAGCGCGTGCTCGTTCGCGGAATCGATGGCCAACACGCGCTCCAGCGCAACGGCTGCCTTTTCGTGATCCAAGAACTCTTCGTCATAAATCGCCGCGATACGCTCCCAGAGCGTCACCTTCTGGCGCGGCGTTGCGGCGACTTCGACCTGCTGCGTCAGGTTGCCGAGCAAGTCTTGGAAGCGACCGAGCTTCGAGTACAGGCGGTCGAGCCCGCGCAGTGCTTCCAGGCTCGACGCGTCCGCGGCCAACGCAGCCTGAAAGCGCTTGAGCGCCTCCGCGTCGTCGTTCAGATTGGTTTCGTAGACCTCGGCGATGCGGCATAGGGTCTTCTGCTTCTCTTCGCCGCGCTGGGCGTCGGCGCGGCGTTCCAGAATCTTCAAGAAGCTCTGGAAGTCGTTGGTGCGCTCGTAGATGCGCGCCAAGGCGTCGCTCGCCTTCACCTGTCCGGGGTCTTCGCTGAAGATCTGCTCGTAGAGTTGGCGCGCGCTGGCTGTATCGTTCAGTCGCAATTCCAGGAGTTCAGCCGCTTCCGCGCGCAATTCGCGGGCTTGCGCGGGCGTTGCCGCGGCGTCAGCGCGGCGCGTGAGCACCATACCCAGCTCCGACCACTGCTGCGCCTTTTGGTAGATCTGCGTCATGCCCTCGAGGGCGACTTCGTCGGCGGGCTCGCTTTCGACGACCGTCTGGAAACAGGGCAGGGCCAAGTCCGGTCGCTTCAGCTTGTCCACGTACCACTGGCCCATGCGGTTCCAGAGCGCGTGACGCGTTTCGACCGGCACATTCTCGTCCTCCGCGCTGCTCGTGCAGTTGGACAAGACCTCGCCCCAGGCGTTCTGATCATTGCCTGCGAGGCGCTCGATCTCGACGACCAGCGGCGCTTGGCTTGGGTCCTCGCACAGCGCTTGCGTGAACGCGACCAGTGCTTGCTCGGTGTCTTTCAGCTCGGTGGCGTACAGCTTGCCGATCTCGGCCATCGCTTTGGCGCGTTCAGCTGCTGTATCGGCTTGCTCGCCGCGGGCAAGCAGCATTTCCACGACCTCCTCGAACTTACCTAAGCGGCGTCGTGTGTCTTCGAGCCCGCTCTGTGCGACCGCGTCGTCCGGAGCCAGGGTGGCCAGCTGCTGGTAAACGGCCTCCGCCTTCTCCAGGTTTTGTCCGTCGGCCAGGTACAGCCGAGCGGCCCGAAAAAGCAGGCTCTTTTTGGCATCCTCGCCCGCTTCGCTGTCTTCTGTGGCCTCCGCAGCACGGAGCAAACCTGCGGCGACTTGCAGCGCATCCGCGCCGGCTTCGACGCTGCTCTCCAAACCAAGCGCGGCTTCGTCGTCCATCGGCTTGGCGACGAGCGCTTCGATCTTCGTGTCGACCTCGGCGCTGCTGATGGTGGCTCTGGGGGCCGTGGAGGGGCGAGTGTCTTCGAAGCGCGATAAGGCCTCGCTCGCGTTCTTGGGACGCCGCATCGGGTCCTTGCTCAAGAGCCGCAGCACTAGGTCGTCCAGCTCCTTCGGGATCCAGCCGCGCGGGGCAACGCTACTGGGCGGCGGAGGGTCGATGGTGAGGTGAGCAAATGCCGCTTCCAGCGCGGTTTTATCGCCAAATAGCGGCTTGCCGCTCAAGATCTCGTACAGCATCGCGCCAAACGAATACAGATCACTCGCGGAGTCCGCGGACAGACCACGAATCTGCTCCGGAGAGACCGTACGCGGGGAACCCACCGTCGAGAACAATTCGTTCCGGCCATTCACGACACGTGCTCTCGCCCGCAGCCGATCCGAACCCGCGTCGACCAAGAGCACCTGCTGTGCGCCATTCGCGCCACCGGTGACGAGCACGTTGTCGAGGCGCAAGTCGCCGTGCGCAATACGGCGCTCGTGCAGCGCTGCCAGCGGCTCGAGAATGCCTCGGATCACGGGTTTGGCGTCCTTGATATGCAGCGGCCCGGTGCGCCCAATGCGTGTCGAGAGCGGCTGGCCCTCGACCTGCAGGTGCGACACGATGAAGCGATCCCCCACGCGGCCGGCACTCAGTTGCTGCGGCAGGCCCGGGTGTTGGATCTGCCCAATCAGGCGATTGACGGTCAGGTATCGCTGCAAACCGCGCTGGTCGCGCGTCGCTTCACGCCGCAGCACCTTCACGCGGAACTCCATGCCGTCCTTGCGCGCTACGTACGAGATGGCCAGGCGCCCCTCGCCGATCTTGCGCAAGATCACGTACGGCCCCAGCTCCGATCCCGCTTTGAGCTCTTCGTCCTGCACGACGCCCGTGATGCGCAGATCCGCGACCTTCTTGTGCACGTCTTCGCGCGTCGCCAAGAGCGCGTCACACAGCGCTTCGATGGCGTCGTGCTCCAAACAATGGGCGGTCAGGGCGCCAGCAAAAGACGCCTTTGCGGCGGTGCCGCCAACGTCCTCGGGCTCGAACCCCAAAACGTCCCGGCTCAGCTTCAGCAGATCCGAGAGCTCGAATAGTCGCTCGAGCTCCGCGCGCAGGATTTCCGTCTCGCTCATGGGTACTTCTTGTCTGGGACTGGTCAGGGCTCGCAGTCGGCCGGGCACCCAGGCGCCGCCGTCTGACGAGAGCTATTGCTGCGGACCATAGCCGATTTCTGGCCCTCGTCCCGCAGGCTGTGAGAGCTTGAAAGGGTGAGTTCTGGGTCTCTCTTCGTGCAACGGGTAATGCCGCTGGCGGTTCTGGCGATCGCCGCCGTCTCGGTCCCCTCGCTGATGCTCTCCGCGACGGGTCTGCCGCGCCTCCAGGGCCTCCGCGAGGAGAAGGTCCGCGCCGACGACGAGGTCTCTCGGCTCTCCGAGCAGATCTGGGAGCTTCGCGCCGAGGTGGCCAAGATCAAGGACGACCCGGCCGCCGTCGAGCGGGCGGCCCGGGACGAGCTCGGGTTGGTCCGAAAGACCGAGGTGGTCTTTCAGTTTCACGAGTGATCGCGGTGCCGGAACGCGCGGAGATTGTGCGGGCGTTGGCTGCCCGCTAAACTCTTACTCATTGTCCGCGGAGCTCGCACGTCGTCTGATTCATAGTGGAGCCGCGCCCGCCCGGGTCGAGGCAGCCCTGTTTGCCGCGGTGAACCACGGCGTTTCATTGACGCAGACCGTCAATCATCTGTACCCGGAGCTGGTGGAGCTCCTGGAGCGAGCCCTGGATCGGGCGGATTTTCCGGCCGTCCATACCGTCCGCCCGCTCACGGACTTGGTGCGGTCGCTACCGCACGGGATGTGCGAGCGTTTGTTGGCGCTGCCCATTCACCGTGACCCGTATGGGGATCGCATCGACGTGGCTTCGGTGGATGTGCTCGACGGCCACGTCGCCAGCGAGTTCGCGTTTCACCTTCGCGCGCCCATCCGCATCCTGCGCGCGTCGTTCACTGAATTGACCAGCGCTTTGCAGCGGTTACACGCTGCAGGGATTTTTCTCCCCGAGCTATCCGATGCGGACATCATCCAGCCCGCCGAGCCCGAGCGCCTGGACGATGACCTTGCAGGGGAGCCAGTGCTCAGTCTGGCTCGGCCGAAGCCGTTCTTGGCCGCCGCCCCGGAGCTCGCGGGTCCCCCGTGGGCGGTCGAATTCGAAGCGGTGATTGCGGCCCTGGATAGCGCCGAGTCGCCGGAGCAGGTTGTCGCCCGCGTGTGTGAGGGGCTCCTTCCGGTGCGTGTGCTGGTGTTCGCAGTGCGCAATGCCAGTTTCGAGGTACGCGGCGGCAGTCCGGCCTTGGGCCACGCTGCCGAGTTACGCGCGTTGCGCGTGCCGTCCGGTAACGGGAGCCTACTGGATGCGACCGCGCGCGTCGGCTTCTACTTCGGGCCGCTGGCACAGTTGGCGGCGTTGACGGTGCTCGAGGGCAGGTGGGGCGTTCCGCTTGGCAGTGATTGCTACGCGCGCTCCGTGAACGTGTCCGAGCGCCCTAGCCTGATCGTGCTCATGGCAGGTTTCAGTGAATCCACCGAGGCGACGCGACGGGTTGACGTGCTAGCTCGCAACGCAGGCAACGCGCTCGAGCGCATCGTTCGAGCGCGCAAGAAGGTTTGAGCATGCCCGGTACGCCGAAGCCGAGCACGCGCGAAGCCTTCTTGGCGTTGGCGCGCGCGGAGCTTGACGGGCGCGACCCCGACACGCTGCTCACGCAGACGCCTGAAGGCATCGCGCTGCGTGCCCTATACACGGCCGAAGATCTGCACCGCATCGAGCACTTGGCTGCAAGCTCCGGCCAATACCCATTCCGCCGCGGCCCGCGCGCCACGATGTACACCTCCCGCCCCTGGACGATTCGGCAATATGCCGGGTTTTCCACGGCCGAAGAGAGCAACGCATTCTACAAGCGTGGCCTCGCTGCGGGCCAACGCGGGCTGAGTGTCGCCTTCGATTTAGCCACTCATCGTGGCTACGACAGTGACCACCCGCGCGTGTCGGGGGACGTCGGCAAAGCGGGCGTCGCCATCGATTCGGTCGAAGACATGAAGCGCCTGTTCGACGGCATCCCGCTGGGCTCCACCAGCGTGTCGATGACCATGAACGGCGCGGTGCTGCCGATCCTGGCGAGTTACATCGTGGCGGCGGAGGAGCAAGGCGTGCCACTCGCCAAGCTCAGCGGCACTATCCAGAATGACATCCTCAAAGAGCTCATGGTGCGCAACACTTACATCTATCCGCCCGCACCGTCGATGCGCATCGTGGCGGATATCATCGAGTACGCCACGCACCACATGCCGCGCTACAACTCGATTTCGATCTCCGGCTATCACATGCAAGAGGCCGGAGCGACGCTCGACCTCGAACTCGGCTTCACGTTGGCGGACGGCCTCGAGTACATCCGCGCTGCTTTGTCGCGCGGGCTCGGCATCGATCAATTCGCGCCACGACTCTCGTTTTTCTTCGCGACGGGCATGAACTTCTTCATGGAAATCGCGAAGTTGCGGGCCGCTCGCGCGCTTTGGGCGGAACTCGTGCAGGAGTGTTTTGCACCCACCGACTCGCGCTCGCTGGAGCTGCGCACACACTGCCAAACCTCCGGCGTCAGTTTGACGGCACAGGATCCGCTGAACAATATCGTGCGCACTACGATTGAGGCGCTGTCCGCCGTGCTTGGGGGCACGCAAAGCTTACACACTAACGCCTACGACGAAGCTTTGGCTTTGCCAAGCGAGCGCTCGGCGCGCATCGCGCGCAACACCCAACTGATCCTGCAGCACGAAGCAGGGCTGACGCAGGTCGTGGATCCGTGGGGCGGTTCCTACTTCATGGAAGCCCTGACGCAAGAGTTGAGCGACCGAGCGCGTGCCGTAATCGCGGAGGTGGAGGCCGCGGGTGGCATGGCGCGCGCGATCGAGCAGGGGCTACCCAAACGCCGCATCGAAGAAGCGGCGGCGCGTCGCCAAGCACGCGTCGACCGCGGGCTGGACGTCATCGTCGGCGTGAACGCATTCCAAGCTCCCGAGGAGCCCGCGCTCGAATTGCGCGTCGTGGACGGTCACGCCGTTTTGGACGCGCAACGCGAACGCCTTCGTGAACTCAAGGAAAAACGCGACGGAATCGCCGTAGAGGCGACGCTCTCGGCGTTGCGTGAGCGAGCTCGGTCTGGCTTGGGCAATTTACTGTCGGCGGCGGTCGCGGCGGTCCGAGTTCGCGCCACCGTGGGCGAGATCAGCGCCGCATTGGCGGACATTTTTGGACGCTACGAGGGACAGGTCCATACTGTCCAGGGCGTGTACGGCAGCTACTACCAAGGCCATGCAGAGTGGGCTGCGCTTCGTGCGCGCGTTGTGTTGCTGCGCGAAAAGCTGGGCCGCAATCCGCGCATTCTCATGGCCAAGCTCGGCCAAGATGGCCACGACCGCGGGGCCAAGGTCGTGGCCAGCGCGCTCGCGGATCTCGGCTTTGACGTGGACCTCGGTCCCTTGTTTCAAACGCCCGCCGAAGTCGCGCGCCAAGCCGTGGATAACGACGTGCACCTGGTCGGGATTTCAACGCAAGCGGGCGCCCACACCATGCTCGTGCCCGAGCTGATTCAAGAGCTGGCAAAGCTGGGCGCGGCGGATGTGCGCGTCGTGTGCGGTGGCATCATTCCCAGCGCGGACGAGCCGGCCTTGTTCGCGGCAGGCGTGTCCTTGGTGTTCGGCCCCGCCTCGAAGTTACCGGAAGTGGCCGCAAAACTTCTGGCTCTGCTGGAGCATTCGAGCGAGGCCACGTGACCGCGGCGCTCAAACTCGCTGAGGCATTGCGCTCGGGTGAAAGGCGCGCTCTGGCGAAGGCGATCACGTTGGTGGAAAGCACGCGTTCGGAAGAGCGTGATCTCGCGGAGGAGCTCTTGGCGGCCATCGGCGCGCCATCGGTGCGCAGCTTTCGGGTCGGGGTGACTGGAGTCCCAGGGGCGGGTAAGAGCACGTTGATTGACGCTTTGGGTTGCCATGCGCTGGCTGCAGGCTCTCGCGTGGCCGTGCTCGCGGTGGACCCTTCCAGCCGTCAGAGCGGCGGCAGCGTGCTCGGCGACAAAACGCGCATGACGCGGCTGTCTGCCGAACCGGGAGCGTTCATTCGCCCGAGTCCAACATTAGGGGTGCTCGGCGGTACCGCCCGCCGCACGCCAGAGGTCATCCTTTTGTGCGAGGCAGCCGGTTACGATCTGGTGTTCGTCGAAACGGTCGGCGTGGGTCAGTCGGAAGAGCACGTGGCAAACATGGTGGACTGCGTATTGCTCGTGCAGCTATCCGGCGCTGGCGACGAAGTGTCGAGCATGAAACGAGGCGTGCTGGAAGCCGCCGACATGATTGCCTTTAACAAAGCCGACGCTGATCGAGCCCCAGCGGCAAACGCGGAGGCGGCGTCTCTTCGTGCTAGCTTAAGCATCTGCCGTGGGGCTCGGGTACCCCCCGTCCTCGTGCTCAGCGCCCTGACCGACGCCGGCGTTGAGCAATTGCTGGCGGCGTTGAACGACTATGGTGCCGTCGCCCGACAGGACGGATCCTTCCTCCTGCGTCGTATCGCGCAACGCCGCGCGTGGTTCGACTCGGCGTTGGAGGAAGGGCTGCGGGAGCTGTTCACTCGACGCCCAGACTTTGCGCTAGCTCGTGCGGCCGCGGCGGATAGCGTAGCTATCGGCGCTAGCAGCGCCTCATCAGCCGCGCGCCGCTTGCTTACGGAACTGCTGCCCACCGTTCGCGGCTGACGTTTGACGGTGATACTCGTCGAACCAGCACTCTAAGCGGTCTTCGGCCGCCTCTTGCGACAGCCCGGCGCGCTGCGCCAAAAAGGCCACAAAGTTTTCTGGGGGGAGTTCGCTGGTGGGATAGCTGTTCATGATCAGGGCCGGGTTGCAGGTTGTTGCGTCGCTTACGGGGCACTTGTTGCAATTCTTAAGCACGCCACGTGCCAAGTGCCGGCCGGCTACTTTCTCGGGGATCCGTGAGCGTTTTCGAGACCGGCGGCCCGAGGACGGCAGTGACGACAGGGCAAAAGCGGACATTGTGTCGTCGCTGCCGCGCCACACCGCCAGGACGACGCGCTCGGTGCGCCGGCCTCGGTTGGCTAACCTTCGCGAGCTTGCTGAACGAGCGAGTGGCCCAGGAGGAATCCGCGCTTTCTCGCGGCCCGACTTAGGGCTCGCGAATGGCTAAGTCGATCGCCTTCGCGGCGGATGCATCCCGGCTGGCTGCGCTGCTCCTCAGTTACATCCCAGCGGTATGCGCCTTCGTCGCGCCTTGCCAGCCGGCAGCCTCGACCGCGATCATCGACTTAGCCATTCTCGGGCCCTTAGTCTCGTTCGGCCGCGCGGAGCGCCGCGAACGCCGCGACCACTTCTGGCGGGGCTTGCACGAGCTCCAGCAGCACGCCCTCAGCGGAGCGAGGCGCGTCCGGGCTCGGCTTTGGGTGCACGAAACACACGTCATGCCCGGCAGCGCCGCGGCGGATCCCACCGGGCGTGAAGCGCACGCCTCGTGCGCCCAGCCAAGCGTAAGCCGCCGCCAAATCATCTACCCACAGCCCGAAGTGATTGAGCACAGGTTCGTGCACACGCGGCTTCGCGTGGGGATCGAGTGGTTGCATCAGATCGAGCTCGACGCGCGCGGCTCCGGCGCCCAGCTCAAAGATCGCCTCGCTCACGTTCTCGCTCGCGCCCTCGAATGTGCCCCGTTGCTCGAGGCCGAGGAGCCCGCCCCAAAACTCGATCAGGGGTTCCTTGGCGAGCGCGCCCAAGGCGATTTGCTGCACACCGAGGATCCGAAACGGGCGCGCGCTCATCGCGATTTCTCGAGCAATCAGGGAAAACGTGCCTGCACGCCGCCCTGCAGCTCCAACTCCGTGTGGATTGCCCGCAGCACGCCGGTAGTGAGCCCCGCGTCGACGAAGACGCCCACGTACTTTGCAATGTCCAGCTGGGGCCCGGCCGCCAAGTGCATCAGCATGTCGCTCTTGTAGGAGGGATGATTGCGCTGGAACACCGGGTTGTTGCCGCCTTTCTCGAACTCGAGACCGAGCGCCGGCTCGATGAAGATCTTGAACGCCGAATCACTCATCGTGTAGATGCGCGCGCCGGCGCCGAACACTTTGAGCGGCAAGGTGTCCGTCTCTGTTTCGCTGGCGAGCCCGAGGCGCATGAACAAGTACGGCTCGACGAAGTCCAACGGCGCAAAGCTGATTGCTAGATCGAGCGCGGCGGGAGCGCCATGCCCGCACACCTTCTGCTGGTCCTTCGCCGCCTTGTCGTCGTTGTACGCCGCGCAGATCGGCGATTGGTCGTAGCGGAAGATCATGTTGTAGCCGCCCACCAAGCCGGCACGGAAGCCGAACTGCGAGCCGTGCCCGAAGGTATCCTTCGCGCTGCCGGTTTTTTCTCCGGTCTTGGTGGCCTCGGTCTTGGGTGCATCGGCCTCTGAGTCCGCGGCCCACGCCGGTGCGGCAAGCAGAGTGGAGACGCCTAGCCACGCCCAAATCATGATCGCTTTCAAGGCGTCGAAGATAGACGATCTGGGCACGGCTCGCTATTCGAGCCGTCGGCAGTACAGCAAGTTCCGCTAACTAGAGTTTGGCTGCGCGCTTAGCGTTTGGGCGCGCGGGCGGTGCCAGCGGTCGTCCACTCACGCTCGGCGCCGAGCGCGACCCAGCCCAGCGCTACCGGCCCCGCGCTGGTAGCCACGGAGATCTGCGTTTGCCCGTTCCAGGCGGTGGGGGCGGGGAGTGCCAAAGAGGCTTCGCCGCGCAGCTTCTGGATCCCCGCGGCGTCGGTCACCAAAGCCAGAATGCCGAGCCCGGCCAACACGGGCACGATGCCACTCGGGATGTGTGGCGCGATGATGGCGCGCGCCGTGTCGCTCAGTTCTGGCGCGCGCCGCGCGAACCAACGCACGTCGTCCAGGGACTCCAGCACCAGCACGCTCGCCACGGCTGGCTTCCCGCGCTTGGACACCACCGGCAGCGTTTGGGCTTCGTTGAACGGATACGCTTTGGGCAGTTCCGCGGCAGTCGGCTTACTGCTCTCGGCCTCCTTGGATTTGCTCTTGGCCTTGCGCACGATCAGCACGTCGTCCGTCGGCAGCGTGCGGGGCACGGTCACGCGCACCGGGCGTTTGAACGCCCGCGGATCACCGACGGTGCCCGTCGCCACCGAGAAAGCCAGCGTTTCGGCCGACGCCACCACGAAGCGTTGCGCGCTGGCCGGGTAGCTCGGTTCGGGATCGAATGTGCGCAGCGATAGCCCGCCGTCATTGGGTGGGGGATACAGCTCGCCCGTGACGAGGCGCGGGTCGGGTTCGAGCAAACGGGCACCCGTTGCCACGAGATCGACCAGCGCGCCCGACTGCGCAAGCACTTCCAGCGCTTGACGGGAAGGCGGCGCGACCAACAAATCCAACTTCGGCGGCACGCGCTTGCTCTTCAAGAGCGCGGCTGCGGCGAGCAGATCGCGGAGCGACGCGCCCGAGTCACCGCCGAGGATCACTTGGCTGACCGGCTTGCCCGCGAGCTCGCGCACCGGGCGTACGACGCCGTCTTCGTCCAGCACCAGGGGATCTACCGCAGACAAGTCCACGCTGATCACGTCGTCACACGGGGCACCGGGGTCGGGAAGGAGCCCGCGGTGCGCCTTCGAGCGGCGCTGGTCCCGTAGATACACTTC
Organism: Polyangiaceae bacterium; assembly: GCA_039936055.1. Taxonomy (GTDB): domain Bacteria; phylum Myxococcota_A; class Polyangia; order Polyangiales; family Polyangiaceae; genus PMG-095. Next base: position 33,726 of record JBDTJC010000326.1, read on the forward strand.
GGTCTTTTCGTCGCTGATAAACACCGCAGCGGACGCGCCGAGTTGCGGAGCCAGCGCCGCCAACACGGCGCGGTCCGAGACCGAAAGCAGCCGCGCGCTCGGTCCGGCAAATTCGATCACGACCGGCGCTTGGTACTCCGTGTCCACGCGGCGGATGGCGTCCCCGAGGCCGCGGCGCATCAGCTCCAAACCCACGTCACGCACGCACACGAACGGACGCACACGCCCGGAAAGCAACACTTGCACGCTGCGCGGTGGGCGAACGAGCACGCTGCCCGTGACCAAGGCCTCTGCCAGCTGCGAAGGTGGCACGACCAACGTCAGCATGCCGGCGCCGCCCACTGAAGCTAAACGCGGTTCATCCGTAAGCGCGAGACGCGCGGGACTACCAAAACGCTCCAGGTGCACTGCTGCGGGGAAGCCGATGCCGGGGCGCGCGATCAGCATGCCGAGGTTGAGTGCTTCCTTGAGACCACGCAGGCTCAGGCCCGGCGACAGGTCCGAGAGTGCGGTGACACAACGCGTGTCGTACGCGATGGCCACCTCCACGGCGCACTTCTTCGCTCCCACGAGCGCTGGCTCGATGAGTGTGCGATCGGGTTCCCTCGCTAGGACGACTTGGTCGACCTTCACCCGAACGAGATCCCCGTTCAGGTTCTGATCATCCGCGCGCCCGGCGAGGATTTTCTGAGTCATGGTGCGGGGCGGATCCCCCGCTCGCGCGCGCATCGGACTGGCCCGGAAAGTAGCCGCTCGCCCCAAGCAGGGTCAAGGACGGCCACACGGCGCCCCGCCTGGACGGCGATCACCCGGCTTTAGCGCGGCCGCAAGTAGCGCCGGAACCCCGCTGTTCGAGCGCTCCAAGAGCCGAGTTGTCGGCCGGTTGGCCAATGTGGAATTGTTTGGGGTTTTCGGAGGCTCTGCGGCACCAAAGCGACGCTTGAGCTTTGAAAACTCACCGGGACCGGCGATTCGGGCTAACCTGCGGACATGTTCAAAGAGGCGTTGCAGAGCGTCGTCGACGGTACGGATGGCGCCATCGCGGGGTTGCTCATGGACTTCGAGGGCATTCCGCTCGATAGCTACGCCAAGGGCGATGCGGCGATCGATATCGAGGTCGTCGGTGCCGAAGTGAGCGTGGTCGTGAAGGGAATTCAGCGCGCGACCGAAATGCTGGAGGCTGGTGAGACCAGCGAAGTGTCGTTCAAGAGCGACAAGATGATCACGCTGATACGCGTCATCAACAAAGGCTACTTCGTCGCGCTCACGCTCAGCCCTGATGCCAACCTGGGCAAGGGCCGCTACTTGCTTCGCCTCCTGGCGCCCAAGCTGGCTGAAGAGCTCGCGGCCTGAGGTGGCTGACGCGAAGCGGAAGCCCCGCGGTGGGACACTCTCGGTAGTTCCCGATGCGCCGAAGGTGCGCACTCGCGGCGCTACGCGTGTGCTGGTCTTGAGCGGACCGAACCTCGATCGCCTCGGCAAACGCGAACCAGAAATTTACGGCAAGGCGACGCTGGCAGAGATCCACGAGGGCCTCAAAGCAGCGGGCACCTCACGCAAAGCTGTGATCGAATGCCGGCAAAGCAACCACGAGGGCTACCTGATCGATTGGATCGGAGCCGCCGCCGACGACGGCTTCTCCGGTATTTTGATCAACCCGGGAGCGCTTACGCACACGTCGTACGCGCTGTATGACGCGCTGAAAGGGTCGAGCTTGCCGACCATCGAGGTGCACCTCTCGAACCCGGACGCCCGCGAAGCATTTCGCAAGAACTCGCTGGTCGCCCCAGCCTGCGTCGGTCGCGTCGCGGGTTTTGGTGCTGCCTCGTACATGCTCGCCCTGACCGGGCTCTTGGATCGGCTGCAACAGGGCTGAATCGGCCGCGGGATGTCGCAGCGCGTCGAAAGCGCGCAACGCCGTTCGCAGCCGCGTAACACGCTCAAAAATCGGCGTCCCCCAGACGACTCGACACGCGCGAATCGGGTGGGCTAACTTCCGGCTCCCTCCGGCGCGCCGCCTCGATATCGGCGCGCGCCAAGGCCCGCTGCGGCGAGGCCCGTTCGACACAGTCCGAGATCAGGAAAAGTCTACACCATGCAGCTTCCGCTTGAAGAACTCCAGAGCCTGCTCAAAACGCTCGATGAGGGCGGCGCGTCCGAGTTCGAATACGAAGACGACAAGATCCGCGTGAAGGTCGCCATGGCGCGTGGCCAGGCCCCCGTCGTCACCTCCAGCATGGCCGCGCCGGTAACGGTGGGTGCGCCCGCGCCGCGCGCAGCGGAGGTCGCCGATCCGAACATCGTGTTCGTGACGTCGCCGTTCGTCGGTACGTTCTACCGCGCGCCGTCCCCGGAATCGGACGACTTCGTGGCCGTGAACGGCCCGGTCAAGAAGGGCCAGACCTTGTGCATCATCGAAGCCATGAAGCTGATGAACGAGATCGAAGCGGAGTTCGCGGGCACCGTGGTTGAGGTCCTGGTCGACAGCGGCAAGAGCGTCGAGTTCGGCCAAAAGCTGTTCAAGATCAAGAAGAGCTGAGTTCCAAGCCTCATGTTTCGCAAAGTACTGATCGCAAATCGCGGTGAGATCGCGATCCGCGTGATTCGCGCCTGTCGAGAGCTGGGCATCGCCACCGTCGCCGTCCACTCGGAAGTCGACGCCCACGCGCTCCACGTGCGCTTCGCGGATGAAGCCGTGTGCATCGGCCCCGCTTCGGCGGCGCTGAGCTACCTCAACATCCCGGCCATCATCAGTGCCGCGGAGATCACCGCGGCGGATGCCATTCACCCTGGCTACGGCTTCCTCTCGGAAAGCACGAAATTTGCCCAGGTCGTGGAGCAATGTGGGCTGAACTTCATCGGACCGACTTCTACGGCGATGGCCCAATGGGGCGACAAACTGCGCGCGCGCGAAGCCGCGCAGCGCTTCGGTCTGCCGCTGCTCCCCGGTAGCGAAGCGCTAACGAGCTTCGAGCACGCCGAATCCGAAGCCACCCGCGTCGGCTTCCCGGTGATGATCAAAGCGCGCGGCGGTGGTGGCGGTCGCGGCATGCGCGTCGTACGCTCGCTCTCGGAAGTGCGCCGCGCGTTCGAGTCGGCCACCGCCGAAGCGCTGAACGCGTTCAAAAACCCCGAGCTGTACCTGGAGCGCTTAGTCGAGAGGCCGCGCCACATCGAATTTCAGGCTTTGGCTGACAAGCACGGCCAGGTTTGGACACTCGGCGAGCGGGAGTGCTCGCTCCAGCGCAAGAACCAGAAGCTGGTCGAAGAATCACCCAGTCCCTCGATGACGGACGCACTCCGTGCCTCGATGGGCGAAGTGATTCGCAAGGCCATCCGCGAAACCGGCTACACCTCGCTCGGCACGCTTGAGTTCCTGATGGACGAGGACCGCTCCTTGTACTTCATGGAGATGAACACGCGCGTGCAGGTCGAGCACCCAGTGACCGAGATGGTCACGGGTGTGGATCTGGTGGTGGAGCAAATTCGCGCGGCTGCCGGCGAGAAGCTGACGCTGCCGGATACCAGCCTATGGAAGCTGCGCGGTCACGCCATCGAGTGCCGCATCATGGCTGAGGATCCGCGCACGTTCGCGCCCTGGCCCGGCAAAATCACCGAATACCACCCGCCAGGCGGCACCGGCGTGCGCGTGGACTCGGGCGTGTTCGGCGGCTGGACCGTCCCCTCCCACTATGATTCGCTGCTCGCCAAGGTGATCGTGCACGCCCCCACCCGTGAACAGTCCCTGGTGCGCATGCTTCGCGCCCTGGACGAGTACATCATCGGCGGCATCCGCACCAACATCGACCTCCACAAGCAGCTGCTGCGGTTGCCGGAAGTGATGGAGGGGCGGATGACGACGCGCACCGTAGAAGACTTCATGGCCGCCAAGGCCAAGGCGAACTAGAACGACTTCGTCGGCTTTTGCAGGCTCAGATCACGAGTGGCCCCGCCCCACTGAGAGACCGGCGCATGCTAGTTCGCCGCCGCGAGATGCATCGGATCCTCTCGAGCCTCCTTCCCAAGCCGACGCCGCGGTTTTGCGGGCCCAAGTACGGGCGCCGAAGCACTGCCCGATTAGCCCAGAAAATGCCGCGGGAAAGGGGCGGGGCCGCTTGAAGAAATGGACCCAGCTCGAACAGGTAACGACACCGGATGGCAGCACGCTTTCGCTCGCCGTTCACGATCGCGACTACGTGATTCGCGTCAACGGTCGCGAGCTGATGTCGACGCGGCATTCGTTCTCGGAGGAGCAATTGGGCGCGGTGCCGTGCGCTGCGCTCGCGCAGCAGTCACGCGCGCGCGTGTTGATTGGCGGCTTGGGGCTTGGCTTCACATTGCGAGCAGCGTTGGCGAATCTGGCCGCAGATGCGGGTGTCGTAGTGGCGGAGCTCTTGCCCGAGGTGGTCGCCTGGAATCGCAATAGCGCGTATCCGCTCGCTGGAGATGCGCTCGCGGACCCGCGCACCGAAGTCGTCATTGGTGACGTCGCGCAAGTCATCAAGAGCAGCCAAGCGTGCTTCGACGCAATTTTGCTCGACGCCGACAACCAGACCACGAACATGAACACCGCAGGGAACGCCTGGCTGTACCAGTCCGCTGGACTGGCCGCAGTGCACCGCGCGCTGACGCCGAACGGCACCGCTGTGTACTGGTCAGCCGGTGACGATCCGGTGTTTGCGAAGCGCTTCGCGAGCCATGGCTACGAGGTCGAGGTGCAGCGCGTGCGCCGTCACCCGTCGTCGAAGGCCAGCCACTTCTTGCTACTCGGGCGCCGCCGGGCGTGAACGACCGGCCCCGTATCGGCGGGAAATACCTATCAACTAGCGCTCGTCCGGCGCTGCGAGTCGCCCTGTCACAAGCGGTGCACTAGCACCGCTTTCGCAGCGAGACTCTTCGATGGAGCGCCGCGGTGACGCCCGGTGGGCTCTTTGCGACCGACGTGTTCGGCCTTGAAGGCCGAGGGGCACTCCGCGCTCACAGGGCAAGCCGCACACGCCGGCTTGCGCGCCGCGCACACGCGGCGACCGTGAAAAATTAACGTGTGCGAAAGCATGTCCCAATCGCTGCGCGGGAACAGCTTCATCAAGTCTTGCTCGATCTCCACCGGTTCGGTGTGCGGGGTCCACCCGAGGCGTTGGCTGATGCGTTGCACGTGCGTGTCAACGACCACGCCTTCCGGGGTCCCGAACGCAACTCCAAGCACGACGTTCGCGGTCTTGCGACCGACCCCGGGTAGCTTAACGAGCTCGGGCAGCGTGCGCGGCACCTCTCCGCCGTGCTCCGCGATCAGCAACTTCGATAGCCCAATCACGTTCTTGGACTTCTGTCGGTACATGCCGACCTTGCTCAAGACCCGCTCGACCTCGCTCGGTTCGGCCTGCGAAAGCGCCTCCGGAGTCGGCCAGCGTTTGAACAGCTCCGGGGTGATCTTGTTCACCATGACGTCCGTGCTTTGCGCGGACAGTACGGTGGCCACGATCAGCTGAAACGGGCTCTTGTGGTCGAGCTCACAGTGCGCGTCGCTATGCCGCGCGCGCAGCTTGGCGTAGGTGCGCGCCACCTGAGCCGGGTCGAGTGTGAACTTTGATTTGGTTTTCGCGTCCGCTGCCTTCGCTGGAGCCGCTTTGCCGCTGATTTTAGCGGAGGCGGGCTTGCGCGGGGCAGCGGCGTTCTTGGCGGGAGCTTTCGTCTCAGCCGTTTTCTTGGCCGCCATCGCCCGGGCCCTCCGTGCCCTCCGCGGGAGGCACACCGCTGCCGTCGGGCGGCGGCGTGCTCTCGCTCGTGTCGGCGCTGCGGTCCTCGGCCTCGCCGGCCTCGTCGCCCTCGCCTTCGAGGCCCGCGCCGTCGCGGCTTTCACCTATGGGCTCGATCGCGACAACGCGTTCGTCGTCCGCGATGCTCATCAGCTTGACGCCTTGCGCGTTGCGCCCCGTCTCGCGAATGCCCTCGATCGGGGTGCGGATCGTTTGCCCGCGATCGGTGATGATCATCACCTCGTCCTCGGGCTTGACCATCGCGATGCCGACAACCGGGCCGTTGCGATCGCTACAGTCGATCAAGATGATGCCCTTGCCGGCCCGGCTCTGGGTGCGGAATTCCTCGATGGGCGTGCGCTTGCCGTAGCCGCGCTCGCAAACCGCGAGCACGAACTTGCGTTCGGCTTCGGTGCGCGAAAGCCCAACCACTTCATCGCCTTCGGCGAGCTCGATGGCTTTCACGCCGCCGGTGTTGCGGCCCGTGGCGCGCACTTCTTGCTCGTCGAAGCGAATGCTCTGCCCGAGCTTGGTGGCCACGAAGAACTCCGCGCTGCCGTCCGTCACGATCGCCGTGAGCAGTTGGTCGTCGTCGGCGATCTTCACGCCGATGATGCCCTTATCCCGGAAATTCTCGTATTCCACGAGCTCGGTCTTCTTGATCTGACCGCCCTTGGTGATGGTCGTGACGAACTGACCGGCCTCGACCTTGGCCACCGGGGTGATCGCCGCCACCTTCTCGTCCGCTTCCATCTCGATGAAGTTGACGATGGCGCGACCCTTCGCGTTGCGCGCGGCCTGCGGTACCTCGTACACCTTCTTCACGTACAGCTTGCCGCGGCTGGAGAAGAAGAACACCAAGCTGTGGGTCGAGGCGATGAAGAGCTGAGTGAGGAAGTCATCCTCGCGCGCCTCCATGCCCTTGTTGCCTTTGCCTCCGCGCTTTTGGGCGCGGTAGGTCGAGACTGGCGTGCGCTTGATGTATCCGGTATGCGAAATCGTGACGACCATGTCCTCTTCTTGGATCAGGTCCTCGATTTGGATCTCGGCCTCGTTGTCGATGATCTCGGTGCGACGCTTCTCGCCGTGCTTGAGCTTGACCTCTTCGAGCTCCTTCACGATCACCTGCATCAACAAGTGCTCTTCGGCCAGGATGGCACGTAGCCCCGTGATCTGATCGGATAGCTCGCCATACTCCGCGGCCAGCTTGTCTTGCTCGAGGCCGGTGAGTCGCGCCAAGCGCATGTCCAAGATGGCCTTGGCTTGGCGCTCGCTCAGCCGATAGTCGGTGATCTTGGCTGCTGCCTCGATCTCCGCTTCGGGCCTACCCGCGCGGCGCACGAACGCCTCTAGCCCCTTGAGCGGCAACGCCATCAAGCGCGTTTGCGCCTCGTCCGGGTCTGGTGATTCGCGAATCGTCTTGATCACCAAGTCGACCTCGGTGACCGCCATGCCCAGGCCTTCGACGATTTCGCGTTGGCCTTCGGCCTTCGTTAGTTCGAAGCGGGTACGCCTGCTGATCACTTCACGCCGATGCTCGACGAAGCGCTCCAGTGTCTGCTTCAGATCCAACACCTCCGGACGCGAGTCGACGATCGACAGATTGATGATACCGAAGGACGACTGCATGTCGGTGAGCCGGAACAGTTGGTTCAGCACGACCTGCGGGAAGACGTCCTTTTTCAGTTCCAGCACGAGGCGCATGCCGTCGCGGTCGCTTTCGTCGCGCGCTTCCTTGATGCCTTCGATGCGCTTGTCGCGCATCAGCTCGCCGATCTTGGCGTGCAGGCGCGCCTTGTTGACCTGATACGGCAGCTCGGTCACCACCAGCTGCTCGCGGTCCTGCGAGCCGGTGACTTTCTCGACCTCGCTGCGCGCACGCATCATGATCGAACCCCGGCCGGTCTTGTAGGCCTGGTAGATGCCGGAGCGGCCGTAGATCATGCCAGCCGTCGGGAAATCCGGCCCTTTGATGTCGAGCATCAGGTCTTCGACGCCGCAGCTCGGATTGCCAATCAGGCGAATCGTCGCGTCGATGACCTCCACCAAATTGTGTGGCGGAATGTTGGTCGCCATGCCGACGGCGATACCGCCCGAGCCATTCACGAGTAGGTTCGGGAAGCGCGACGGCAGCACCGTGGGCTCTTCGCCCGATTCGTCGAAGCTGGGTGTGAAGTCGACGGTCTCTTTCTCGATGTCGGCGAGCAGCTCCATCGAGATGCGTGCCAGACGACATTCCGTGTAGCGGTACGCGGCTGCGGGGTCACCGTCGACCGAACCGAAGTTGCCCTGGCCGTCGATCAGCATGTGGCGCATCGAGAAATTTTGCGCCATGCGCACAAGCGCGTCGTACACGCTGGCGTCGCCGTGCGGGTGGTAGTTGCCCAGCACCTGACCGACGACTTTGGCGCACTTGCTGTAGGAACCGCCGGGCGTCAAATTCAAGTCGCGCATGGCGAACAAGATGCGCCGATGCACCGGCTTAAGGCCGTCACGCACATCGGGGATCGCGCGGCCGATGATTACGCTCATCGCGTAATCCAGGTACGAGGTCCGCATCTCGTCCTGAATGCCGATCGGATGTTCCTGCGGGTTGTTCGGAGGTTCGTTTTCCAAGTTGCCTCGGAAGTACCGCGGGATTCAGCGCGTTA
>JBDTJC010000327.1:0-20826 GCA_039936055.1 Polyangiaceae bacterium
GCGCAACCAGCTCGGCTAGCGCGCCCTTTTCCTCGTGGCCCCAAACCCCATCCCACTTGCCGCTGCGAATTTGTATCCCTCCGAACCTGACCCCAAGATCTCTCCCGATCCCCCACCCGATCAGCCGACCCCTCTCCCCGCCCCGGCCCCTTCACCAATCAGGCTGCTCGCCGAGCCTCAAACCACAGCAGGGACCTGCATCCGTCGGCCGAGTGCTGCACGGTGTTGTCGCACTCCGCCCGACTCAGGCGCACTGCAGGTGAGTAGCCAACAGGCGCTCAGAGCCACCGCGAGCGCACGCTTCGAGGTCAAGGCCCTGAATCTAACTCGGCCAGCACTTCCCGCGCTAACCCGACGCACTCCACGCGGCCAGCATTCAGCAGAGTCACCTCGCTACCAAGCGTCCGCGCGAGTGTGCGGTCATGAGTGACGAGTACGACGGGTAGGGAAAGCGAGCTGACGTACTCGGACAGCTCCGCACTGAGCTCGCTCGCCAAACGCTGGTCGAGCGCGGAAAACGGCTCGTCCAGCAAGAGGGCGCGCGGTTCGCTCGCCAAAGCGCGCGCCAGGGCCACCCGCTGCGCCTCGCCACCGGAGTAGCTGTGCGGGAACCGCTGCGCCAAATGGGCGACGCGCATGCGCGCGAGCCAGGAGTTCGCGCGCGCCGCGCGTTCCGCCTTGGACAAGCTGCGAGCCACGCCGAAGGCGACGTTGCCCAACGCGTCGAGGTGCGGGAACAACGCGAGTGACTGAAAGACGAGCGCGACGCGACGCTCATTGGGCGGCAAATCCAGGCCTGAGTCCGCGTCGAACAGCGTTCGTTCAGCCAACCGCACATGTCCCGAATCAGGGCGCACCAGGCCCGCGAGAGCAGAGAGGACCGTGGTCTTCCCAGATCCCGAAGGCCCGAATAGCACGCTCAGCCCCGGCGCGAAGTCGAGCGTGACGTCGAGCGTGAAGCCCGGCTGCGCAAGCGTGCGCCGCAGTGCCAAGCGCGCGCGCAGATGCGACTCAGAAGCCATCACGCCTGTGTTTGCTCAGGTAGCTCGCAGCGATCAATACCAACATCGCCAGCGCGGTCATGATCAGACTCAACTGCACCGCGTCGGCGTCGCGCCCGGACAAGACCGCATCGTAAATGGCAAGGGATGCCGTGCGCGTTTGTCCGGGAATGTTCCCGGCCACCATCAGGGTTACGCCGAAATCACCCAACGCGCGTGCGAAGCCGAGCATCACCCCAGCCCAAATCCCGCGTCGCGCCAAAGGTAGGCTAACGCTGAAAAAGGCCCGCAATTCACTGGCTCCCAGCGTGCGCGCGGCGCCCACCAAGCGCGGGTCAACGGCCTCGAGCGCGGCGCGAGCAGCCTTTGTGATCAGCGGCAGCGCGCCGATGGTTGCCGCGATGATCGCGCCACCACGCGAGAAGACGATCGGCGTACCGAACAACGCTTCGAAGCTGCGCCCGATGCCGCTCTCACGCCCGAGCAGCACCAGCAGGTAGTAACCAAGCACCGTGGGGGGCAGCACCATCGGCGCGGTGATCGCCGCGTCCAAGAACTCGCGACCCCAAACGCGGGGTGTGGCTAGCACCCCAGCCAAGGCGAGCCCGAGTGCAGTCGCCAGGCAGGTGGCGACCGTAGCCACCTCGAAAGACAACAGCAGCGGCTCGAGGTCGATCAAGGCGCCTTCAGCGGCTCTTCACCCGGCAACACGAACCCATACTTACGCAGGATCGCGTGGCCAATCGGCGACTTCAGAAAATCAGCTAATTTCTGGGCGCCAACGGCATTGCTGCCGTGCGTACACACGACCAAGGACTGGTCGATTGGCGAGTAGCTCGCTTCGTCAACCATGGCCCACGAGCCGCCCGTCGCGCCGATCGCCAGCGACAGCCCGACGATGGCCGCATCCGCGTTGCCGCTTTGCGCGAGTTCGAACGTCTGTTGCACGTTCTCGCCGTATACCAGGCGGTCCGCGACTTGCGCCCAGACGCCGGCCTTTCTGAGCGCCTCCTGGGCAGCAGCGCCGTACGGCGCGTGTTCCGGATTGGCGATCGCGATGTGTTTGAAGCGCGGCTCTGCAAGCGCGGCTAAGGTCAGCTGTGCGCCGCCCTCACCCTTCACCCAAATCACGATCCGGCCGCGTGCGTACTTGTCCTCTGTGGCGCCATCGCACGCCCCCGATTTGACGACTTGATCCGCGTACGAGCTATTGGCCGCCAGGAACAGGTCAAACGGCGCGCCCTGCATGATTTGACGCGCCAAGAGCCCCGTCGAGCCGAGCGTCAGTTTCACGTCCATCGCGTGGTGTGCTGTGAATGCCGGCGTGACCTCGGCGAAGGCGTGCGCCAAATCCGCCGCGGCGGCGACGCGCAACGGCCGGGCTGGCTTCTCTTTGCAACCCGCCGCGAGTCCCGAAAGCCCGAGCAGCGCCAGCCACGCGAACCGCTTTCCCACCGTCGCTACTCCTTGGCCTTGCCGAAGATCTTCGAGTTCGGTGGCACCGAGCGAACGAGCCACACGTTGCCGCCGATGACCGAACCAGCACCAATCACGGTATCACCGCCGAGAATTGTGGCGCCCGCGTAAATCGTAACGTTGTCTTCGATCGTCGGATGGCGTTTTTGATGCGCCGGGTCAGCATCGCACTCGGAGCGCCGCGTGCTCAGCGCGCCGAGGGTGACGCCTTGATACATCTTGACCGCGCGACCGATAACGGACGTTTCCCCGATCACGACGCCGGTACCGTGATCTAAGAAGAAACCCTCACCGATCTGGGCGCCGGGGTGAATGTCCACACCGGTCAAAGCGTGTGCGTGCTCCGCAATGATGCGCGGCACAATCGGCACGTGCTCCAGGTACAGCACGTGCGCGATGCGGTGCGCGGTGATCGCCTCCACCACCGGATAGCTGAACACGATCTCCTCGACGCTCTTGGCCGCTGGGTCGCCCTCGAATGCCGCAGTGATGTCCGCGTTGAGCGTGCGCCGTAACTCCGGAATGCGCCGCAGCAAGCGCAGCACTACTTCTTCACTCCAGCCCGCGGAAGAAGGCGTCTTCACGTGGCCGCTGCGTTCCTCGTACGCGAGCGCGCGCCCGATCTGATCCACCAGGATTTCACACGCGGGATACAGGTGCTCGCTGAGGGCGTAGCGCAGGTTGCTGCGCGTCAGCGAACGCTGACTGTAGAAGCCCATATAGATGACGGGCTTGAGGTGATTGTAGGCCTGAACCACCGCACGCTTGTTGGGCAGCGCGGCGCTCTCCAGGTTGTTGATCTCCTCGGGACCGTCATAGCTTTCGACGACGGCGTCGATGACGTCCTCCAGATCACGAGTGCGGAGCGGGGAAGACATGCGACGAGCCTAGCGCCAAAATGACGGTTGAGAAGAGGCGGTTTGTGCGGCGGCGGAAGCCTCAGTTTGTCGTGACCACCACGCCGAGCGTGCTCGTGACCTGATTGCCGGACAGGGTGTGCAGGCCCTTGGGGAAGATCTCACGGGTCGAATGATCGAGGCGATTGTCCAGACGAACGAGCAGGTTCTTGCCGGGCAAGAAGTCGATCGTGAGCGTGCCGGTCGAGATCGTTACCTGATTGATCGGGATGTTGTTCACCGAGCCGGTCGTGATGCCGTCCCGGTCATGGTACAGCTCAGCACGACCTGCGAAGGCGAACTTCGGCGTGACGAGGTAGCGGGCACCGAGCATCCCGCCCAGCCAGGAGTGCGAGCTGAAGTGCGTGGACAAGACGGCATCACGCCGCGGCTCGACGCCCAAGTCCGCGTTCAGCACCAAGTGCAGTTCGTCCGTCGGATCCGAAGTCACCACCAGATCGACGAAATGGCGCCAGCCCTTGGTGTTGTTGGTCGGACGGTCAACAGTGCCCGTCGTGTCGGTGGGACCGTTCACGACCGCGTTGGAACAGCCTGTCGGACTCGTGGCATCGAACACCTGGCCTGCCGCCGTGCACGTCACTTGCCCGACGTCGCTTTGCTCCGGGCCACCTAAATAGCCGAGCGAGGCTCCGATCCAGTCATGGCCTTCAGCGCGCGGCGCATGCGCGGTGACCTGAAGGCCGAAGGTCTTGCCAGTGTTGTTGTCGACGGTGTTGTTCCAGCCGTTCACCGCCAAAGCGCGCAATGTCAGGCTCGGGCTCAACTCAGCGTTAACGCGAAAACCGGTATGAAACGCTGGTTGCCCGAGCCAGTACAGCACGCCGCGCGTGTAGTTGATGTTGTCTTGGCTCTCCGCGACCTCGGCACCATAGATGGTGTCGAACTTGCCGAAGTCGATGGTTACCTTGGTGCCATCACCCCCGGGCCGCCAGGAGGCGTAAGCTTGCTTGACGTTCTCGAGCCCGTAGGCCGCGTCGCACGTGCCCGCGCAACTCGAATTGTAGCGGCGCGCGGCCGGCCCAAAGCGAAGCGAGAGCGCGCCGCCAATGGGCTCGGCGGCATGCGAAATGTCGAGACCAGCCCAAGCCAGCGAGAAGCCGTTCGCGGAGTCAAACGCGCGGATCACGTCGTTGCCGTTGGTCAGCGCTTGGCCCACTTTCGACTTCGGGGCGTTGTAGTTCCAGCTGAAGTACGCGTCAGCGAACAGGCGCACGTCGAATGCATCGTACCAATCTTCGTCAGCGGCGGGCCCCTCGTCGGCAGTCGCGTCGGGCGCCGCATTCGACGACAACTCTGGCAACGACCCGCTGACTACTGGTCCAGGTTCTTCCGCTCCGAGCGCAGGAGTGACGGGCAGCACAGTCGGCGCGGCGGGTGCGACCGCCGCGGGCGGCGCCACCGGCGCAGCTGCAGGCGCGACAGGCACGGACTCAGGAGGAGCGACGGGAGCTGGAACGACGGGAACTGCGGGCGCGGGCGCTGCAGCCGGGAGTGCAAAGACCGGCACACTCAGCCCGGTAACGCTCAAAGCCAGACGAGCAGCACGAAACCCCAGAGACCAGCGACGACCCAGCACCATCCACTCACTCCTCAGCAAAGCAGCGAAAACGCCCGCAGCCCTTGTACCACTACTGTACACACCCCCGCGGAAGCGACGGGAGCGCGCAGAAAAAAACCGATATTCGCTCCAACGGAGCTAAAGGCCGAGGCGAACCGGCCGTTCTCAAGTGACGCCGGGACCCTGCAAACAGTGCGAAGCGCCGCAAACGTTGCGTCTGACTCCGTGCTCCTGGAGCGGGCACGCGCGTCCAAACCACGACAACGCGGTGCGCAACCGTCGCGGAGGCCGTTGTCTAATACGAAGTAACTTCCATCACTTAGCGCGCGCCGACGCCGGCCGCGGGGCCGCGCTAGCGCCTCACTGCAAAACGGCCTGCGGTGCGGAGGCACGGCACGGAAAACGCAGGGAGCGCGCCCATGTCGAGGTTGACGTGTGCGCTGAACTCAGCAAAGCGCCCACTGTTGTCACAGCTCAATCCGTTCTGGGCCGCCGCCGCTCTGTGTCTCAGCCTGGTCGGTTGCGGGAACTCCCCCGATCACGCCGCAGGTGTGGACGACGGCGACGCGGGCGTGACTCAGCACGCGCCGACAAGCGATGCATGCGCGACGCCCGCAGAGGGCTGCGCGTGCACCGACCCTGGTGCCGTCGTCGATTGCGGACAGATCGAGCGCCGCTCGGGCAACTACGTCTCCTGCTCGATGGGCCAGCGCACTTGCTCGGACAGCAAGTGGGGCACGTGCGTCGGTGACCGCATCGCTACAGTCAGTATTTCGCCGAACATGCAGCGCACGCTCGGCCTGGGCACCGGAGCCACGTGCATGGATAACCCGTGCGATCCGTATTGCCGCGTCGTGCTGGACGACCCGAACGGTTTGTCGTTGCCCGATGGCGGCGCACTCACCGATGACGGTGGGTTGCAGGTGCTGCCGCACGAAGACACGACCGGCGGCGGCTTGTGCACGTCCATGACCGTGACGCCCACGCCGCAGACGCTCACGGTGAAGGGCTTCGCCCCCAGCGCGTTGAAAGCCGAGTATTTCGGACAGGTCGACGAGACAGCGCCGCAGATCTCCAATGCCTGGGTGCCGGTCCTGACGGCGCCAGTGCCAAACATCAACTTCCAGTCGGACGACGGCTCCTCCGGGGTCGCAGGGCTCCCACACGACAACTACTCGGTTCGCTACACCGGCAAGATCGCAGCGGCCAGCACCGAAAACTACACGTTGTGCGTCTCGGCTGATGACGGGGTCCGGCTTTGGATCGACGGCGCACTGCTGATCAACAAGTGGCAAGAGCAAGTCGGTTACGACTGCACCAGCCCGCAAGCTTGGATCGCGGGTGGAAATCACGACATCCGTCTCGATTACTTCGAAGCCGCCGGCGGCGCGACGACGATCCTGTATTGGCAGACGGCGACGATAACGAAACAGGTCGTGCCCCCAACGGCTTTCCCGGTCACGGCCGGAATGGGGGTTTCCACCGCCAACACAGTGAAGTTCCAAGCCACGTTGCTACCCGCCGGCTGCTTCGCCGGCACGCCGACGCCGGCGTGGACGCTCGATCGTCTCGACATCGCGCAGATCGACGCAACCGGCACCGTGAACCTGATCAGCGGTGTCGCTGGGCCAATCACCGTCACCGGATACCTCGGCCAGCTGAGCGCGACTGGCATCGTCAACGTCGTCGTCAACATGACGAACAATGAAACCGCGCCCGCGGGCAGCATCGCGGCGTTCACGAACCCGGTAATGGGCACGGATCCGGCGAAAATCCTGTATCCGTACGATCAAACCGTGCTCCCGCTCGGGCTGCGCGCACCGGTCATTCAATGGGATCCGAACGGCACGGCCGCAACCGCCGCGAAGATCACTCTGCAGTACCCGAGCACCGGCCCGGCCATCTTCACGTGGTCCGAGATCGTGCCCGAGAGCACGCCCCCGCAAGCCAGCGTGCCGCGGCAAGTCTGGAAGTTCTTCGAGCAAACCGCGAAGGGTCAGCCCGCGGCGTTCTCAGTGCAGCGCTTGGTAGGCACCACCAACCCGCGCCCCCTCATCAACCGCACGATCAACTTCTCGACCGCGCCGATGCGCGGAAAGATCTACTACACTCAGTACCGACGCCTCGGTATCCCCAACGAGATGCAAACGGATCCCGGCTCGGAGGACCCAGCGCAACCGGCGTTCGGCACTACCGACGGTTGCCCGGTGTGCCACACGGTCTCCGCGAGCGGCAACGTGTTCGCGACCGCCGCCCGTGTTGGTCTGGACCCCGGTGGCAACTTGCAAACGTTCAGCGCCACTCTGGGTGGTATTTCGTCGGTGAGCGCCACCGGTTCGCTCACGCCAGTGGGGGATTTCGTGCCGACGCCCGCCCGCTTGAATTATCAAGTCGGTACCAAGGATTGGCGCGGCTTCGCGTGGGCGCCGCTCACGCCGGATGGCAAGTACGCGCTCGCGGCCAACAATATTTGGGGCAACACCACCAACGTCGCGGTCGGCATCGACACCACCGCACACACGACCAACACCGGTACGAGCATGCTCTCGGGTGGCTCTGGCACGGGGTTACTCGCCAAATACTATCCGCTCACTAACTTCACCGGAACACCGTGGAAGCGCTTCGATCCGCAGATCAATTTCGATTTCGGCGCCAACCCGCCAGGCGGGTACGTCCCCGCGGACTACTCGGTCAGGCGCACCGGCCAGGTTCAGGCGTACTTCACCGAGACCTACAAGTTCGAGGTCGTGACGAGTGACAACGTCACGTTGACTGTCGGCGCTGCGGCTCCCGCGACTGGCAACAACACTACAGTGCCGTTGAGCGTGCCGATGACCGCCGGACAGCTCGTCCCAATCCGGTTGGACGAGATCAATGCCGCCGGAAATTCCAATGTGCAGCTCTATTGGAGCAGCCCGTCCACGCCGCGCGCGTTGGTGCCGCAAAGCCAGCTCTACTTGCCCGCAGCCGAACCGCTGCACGGCTCGAAGGTCGTGTACAAAGACGACGCGAGCGCGGCGACGCTGACACGACTCGAGCCGGATATCGCCTCGGATTACGGGACACACGGTCCAGGTGCGGTGGTCGACAACATCCCCGTCGACAAGTGGAAGTCTACCTGGGACGCGCAGCTCGAAGCTCCGTGGGCGGGCGCGGTCCAGCTGTGCGTCAACTCCGATGACGCAGTGACGCTGACCGTCGACGGCGCGGCTGTGCTCACCCAAGCTGGCGTCTTCAACGGCTGCGCACCGAGCCAAACCTGGGTCGCTGGCGCAATGCACACCGTCAACATCCTGCACCACGACGATACCGGCAGCGCACACATCATCCTGTCTTGGAAATACAACGGCGTCACCGAGACGGTCGGGGCCGCATACCTGTACCCGCCCGTGGGCTACACGCAGCCCGCGACCGGCCTGACCGCGACGTATTACGACATCAGCGGCTTCGACCTCTCGCTCGGGAACAACCAAACCAACCCGCGCGCTTTCCAGCGCATCGACCCGAACATCAACTTTGATTGGGGTTCCGGGCGCCCGAACTACTCCGTCATTTCGAACGACGATGACTACAGTGCGCGCTGGACGGGCAGCATCACGCTCGCGTGCGACGGCGTGTACGAGTTCCAAAGCAACGGCAACATCGACGACGGTGGACGGCTTTGGATCGACGACGCGCGCGTCGCCGGCCGCTGGAATTCCGGGGCCCTGTACGGCGCCCGCTACCTCAGCGCGGGCACGCACGACTTTAAGTTCGACTATTACGAGAACGGCGGCAGCGCCACCGCGCAACTGCAGTGGAAGACGCCCTGCGCCGGTTCACCCGGATGGGTGACGTTGCCGACGACGGTACTCAGCCCGACGCCGTACACCCGCCCAACGGGCTTTCTGATCGACGGCGGCGACAACAGCAACAACAGCAACTACTGGGTTTGGCAAATTCCCACTGCTGCCGCGCCGACCGCAGTCGACGTGACTCCGACCAGCAACGGCATGTGGGGCCTCGGCGGCACGTCGATGATGGTGCCCACCTTCTCGCCCGACGGAAAGAAGCTGTTGTTCATCGACGGCGACTCCGCCGATGGCGCAGGCTGGCGCAAGGGCCTCAGCACATTCGACTTCGATCAAACCGGGAAGCTGTTCAAGAACCGGCGCCTAATCACCAGCACCTGGCCGCTCGGCGACGCCATGAAGTGGCCGTTTTTCGAGAGCGATTCGCGCAGCGCGATCTTCCAAACCACGACGCCGGGCGACGCCTGCTGCCGCACAACCAGCTGGACAAAGTACGGCTACATGGGGCCGACCAACTACTACGAAGACCCAGGCCGGCTGTGGTCGGTCGACACGGCAGCCGCAACCCCGACGCCCGTGCCACTCACCAAACTCAACAGCGGCGAGCGTCCCCAGGACGCGAACAAGTCCTATCAACCTACAATGCTGCCGGTAGCTGCCGGTGGCTACCGCTGGGTCGTGTTCACGAGCACGCGCCCGTACGGCAACACCATCAACCTGCCCGCCGTCCAACAGGACTTCAGCAACACCGCCACGTACGCGACCAACACGTACACCGCGATGACGAATTCGCAAGACCTGCAGAGCCAGCTCTGGGTCGCCGCGATTGACGACACAGTGTCAGCGGCGGCAGATCGCAGCCACCCGGGGTTCTGGCTACCGAGCCAGAACTTCGCCGCCAACGCGGCCACCGGCTACGTCAACGAGCGCGGTTTCTGGGCATTGGACAGCTGTCACGCTGCCGGCACGACGACTGCCTCGACCTGCGAAGTGGATGAGGATTGCTGCGGCGGTTCGGGCGCGTCGAAGACGGCGGCGTGTCGTCTTGACACGCCGCTTTCCAGCCCGCCCACGCGGCATTGCCAAGCCTTGCCGCCTGCCGGCACGTGCACCAGCGTCGCGGGTTCCTGCGGCGCGGCGTCCGATTGCTGTTCAGGTCTGGTGTGCGTCGCCGCGGCTTGTCAGAACCCGCCGCCGGTGCTCGTCGTCGGCTACGTGAACTACGAGCGCATCTATCACTCGGATTGCCCGGACGGGAGCAAGGTCGTGTGGCGCTTCTTCGACTGGAAAGCGCAAACGCCGCCCAGCAATTCCAAGCTGGAAGTGTTCGCCGAAACGGAGGCGGACCCGAGCACGTTCGTAACCCTGCCCGTCGCGCCCAACGTGAACACCTCGCCGGATGTCGTGCACCTCGCGGACATCAGCACGTCGAACCCGACAACGTGGGTCGGCGCCGCGGTATCAGACGCGCTGGCGCTCAACATGAAGCAGCTGAAATCGCAAGAGTATCTCAAGATCACCGTGCGTTTCCTGGCGAATGATGAGCACACCCAGAGCCCGGTCTTGCTCGATTGGCGACAAAGCTACAGTTGCGTCCCTGCCGAATGAAGCCTCAAGAATTTCGCCTCGCTTGGCGTTCGCTTTCGGCATGCGCCGTGTTGTCTTACGCGTTCAGTGCTTGCTCGGCGGGCACGACGGCCCACCCGTCGATGGTCGACGACTCAGGCGGCGGCCGTAGCGCGGCCGCCGGCAGATCTGGCTCCGTTGAGCAATCCGGTGGGCACGCACTGGATGCCGGAGCGGGCGGTGATGGCAGCGAGGTCGGCGGCAACGACGCCGACGGCAGCGCAGGCGATGGCGGACACGAAGACGCCGGCTCACCGCCACTGGAGATCGGCGGCAGCGCGCCGATGGCCGGGCCTGCAATGTGCTCGGAGCTCGCAAAGTGGACCACGCCCAGCGCGCTGGATGGCGTCAGCACGGCCGCGACGGAAACGCTGCTGTCCGTCACTTTAGACGAACTCGACTTGGCCTTCCTTCGCGCGGACGTGTTGTACGTCGCGCATCGCAAAAGCCAAAGCGCGGCGTTCGGTGCCGTCGCGCCCATCACGCTGCCGGCAGGCTGGACCGCGAAACAAGGCGCCGCGCTCAGCGCAGACGGCAAGCGCCTCGTGCTCGTGAGCGATCCGGATCAAAGGAAGCTGGGTGAACTTGCGCGGGCCTCGCGCGACCAAACCTTCTCCGGCGACGTCGACGAGAGTGCGTTCGAGGGCGTCAACCAGGACGCCGTGTACACGGGTAGGATCTACGCGGCGCCGGTCGTCTCAGCCGGAGATGACCAGCTGATCTTCAACTCGACCTTCCCGAACTCGGCTTCGACGGTCGTGTACTCCACGCGCACGGGTGGTAGTGCGTGGAGCGCGCCTCGCCAACTGCAGGCCAACTTGCTCGACGGTGATTCGACTACACGCCGCCTACCAACTGGGCTTTCGGCAGACGGGCGCACATTGTTCTACTTCAACGAAGAGACGATGCTGGAAGAGGGCCGATGGAGAACTGCCAATACCGCCAGTTCTCCGCTGTATGACCAGGTTAGTCTCGGTTTGCGACGCGGCGCCACGCCCAATACCGCATGCAATCGCCTGTATTCCGGCGCGAATGGCGACATAGTAGTCGAAAAAGACTAACGCGGTTACGTCGCCCGACGTGTCCGCTTCCTCCTCACCAAACCGCGTGTTTTCCGCGTTGCGCACTTAAACCGCAACTCATTGGCGCCCGTTCCACTGTTTCGGAGCGTCACATGATCAATCGCGTTTTGCTGCTGGCTACCTTCGGACTCTGCAGCTTGCTCGGGACTGGTTGCTCGGGCGCCGGCGAACCACCTCCGCCGATGGCAGCTCCCGCTGACTCCGTAGCCATGGCAGCACCAGACGCTCCCGTCGTGTGCGCCAATCACGAAGCAGGTTGCCCCTGCGATACCCCGCACGATCTCATCGACTGCGGCCGCGTGAAGCGCGTGGCGGGTGACTACGTGTGGTGTTCCACCGGCATGCAGGAGTGCACTGACGGCAAGTGGGGCGCGTGCACGGGCGACGAAGCGGTAGCAGTCCCGGCGCAGTAACTTCGGGCACTAGTTGGGGTGGCGCTCGGTTAGCGCCGACGCGGCAGGAACTTGCGGTCGAAGAGCCGCACGCGCCGCACCAATAGGTCGAGCAAGAACAGCGCGATCGCCGCCAGTACGAAACGATTCCAAAGCGGCCGGTACGACACGATCTTCTGCCCCGCAGGGTCGAACACGTGCGCTGGCTCGGGGTCGATGGATCCGCCGCCAGCAAGCGCTGCGCGGGTGAGCCGGTCCAGATCCGGATCGAAGCTCGCGTACTCGCGCGGGTAGGGGTTCGTGACGTGCCCATAGCTCGTCGCTAGCGGCTTCAATTCGCCGTTCTCGCCGACCTTGGCGTGCTCGGCGCGCAGGAGGAACGAACCGTACTGCTGGAGCGGGAAATTGGCCTCGTACCGCCCGGGCGCAGTCTGCCGCATCGGCACTTCGCGACGCGACCCGCCGCTGCCCGGACCGGTAACAATCAGCTTGGAAACGATGCCGTTGTCGAAGCGCTCGTCCGGCGTGAACGCATCCACCACGGCGTGCACGTCCGAGCCGAGCATCTCGGTCTTCATGTCCAGCTCATGGTGATGCTTGACGCGCATGTGCTCGCGCACCAACTGACCCCAAAACTTCGAAAACCCGGACCAACGTAGCCAATCTACCGACCAGTTGTTCTTCACGTCACTGGTCCATGCCAGCGCCCAACCGAGCCCGGCGCGCCAGCGCGCGAGGATAGGATCGCCACGCTCGCTCTGCAGGATCAACTGCGCGGGCGCCGGCTTGAGCTGCGTGGCCACGTAGCCGTGCAGCAAGGGCGCCGAATTGATGGCGATGCCCTTCAGGAAATCGGCGGGTGCCACCTGCTGAACCGGAAACCAGTCCTCGACGGCCGCTTGCTGGGCGATCAGCTCAGTCTCGCGGGTGAAGATCTTGGGCAAGCTGTTCGGGTCAGGAACCGCATGAAAACGGCCACCGCCGGTGTCGGCAATCAGCCGGAGCAAGTCCTGGTTCGTGCCCTCGCCGAGGCCGACGGTGGTCACGGTGATCGACTCCGAGAGCATCGCCTGCACCAAATCCTTAATGCCCTGCGCCGGCGCTTGACCGTCGGTGAGCAGGATCACGTGCTTCTTGCGCGCCTGAACGACGGACAAGTCCTGATACGCCATGTCCAGGCTGGAGAAGATCTCGGTGCCGCCACCCGGCTGAATGCGCTGAATGTCGTTCTGGATCCGGCTTCGATAGCGGGCAGGCTGCATCTTCACGTAGCGCACTGGCGTCGAATCGAACGCGATCACCTCCAGCAAATCATCACCCTGAAGGGTGGATAATGTGGCCTTGCACGCGGCCTTGGCCATTTCGATGGGCTGACCCGTCATCGATCCGGAGCGATCAATGGCCAAGACCATGGCCACGCCGGGCATCTCTTTGCGGTGCTCGGCGTCCATGCGCACCGGCAAGAGCCGTTCAATCGTGGTGTGCGCCCAGCCGCCCAGGCCGTAACCCGCCTCACCCCCAGCAAACAAAAACCCACCGCCCATGTCTCGCACGTAGCGCTCCACGAGCTCCTGCGCCGGCACCGGGAATGCCTCCGCCGGCACGTCCGAGACGATCAAAAAATCATACCGCTCGAGTTCGCGCAGAGAGGCCGGAAAGGCCGCTGGAGCGCGCAAATCTACGTCGAATTGCTGAGCGTTGAGCGCGCTCATCAAGTAGCTAGCGCGTTGCGGTTGGCCCTCAATGTACAGCACCGTCGGTCGCCCGGGCACGTCGACCGTGACGCTGAAGGCATTGTTGTCCTTGAAGGTGTCGTCCGCGATCTCGTCCAGGCGAAGCGCGTACGTCACTTCGCCCCCGACACGCACGACGGATTTGAATTTCAGCTCGTTGCGGCCGGGCTCGAGCGCTAGCTCGCGCACGCCGTCCAAACCGTTGAGCGCTTCGCCTTGGAACAAGCGCGCCTTGGCGTGCGTGGCGCGGCTGGCGTACACGTCCGCGACGATTTCGAACGTTTGCCCGACGTCCACCTTGTCCGGCACGGCCAGGGCGCGTACGGCCACTTCACCGGGCGGCGGGCGCCGATACGGAATCGCATACAGCGTTACGCCGAAGCCGTGCGCGCGGTTGGCCTCTGCCAGCAAATCCCCATCTGTCTCTAAGCCGTCGCTGAGGAGCACGTCCCGCTTGAGAAAACCGGGCGGAAATAGGCCATACGAGAGCGCGAGCGCCGCACGAATGTCCGTGCCCGCGGTGAGTCGGGTTCCATCAGCCGCGCGGTGGCGCAGCTCCTGGATAGCGGGCAGCGCGAGCTTGTCGCCCTGGTACAAATCGATCAAGCGCGGGCGTTCGGCGAAGGTGACCACTTTGAGTTGGTCGTCCGGGCCCTTGGCGCGCGCGTAAGCCTCGATGCTCTTCTGCGCGTCGCGCAAGGCCTCGTCGGGTACGGAGTCACTCACGTCGACGAGCAGCACCGTGCACACTTTGTGCGTCTCTTCCGAACGCACCAAGCGCGCCAAACCGAGGCCGAGCAAGCCCAAAAAAGCGACCCGAAACAGCACCGACAACGCACGCTGCTGCCAGGGCAGGTCCGCTAGCGAGCGGCCCACCACGAACAACAAGAGCGGAGTGACGAGCAGCACGCCCAGCGCGCTCGGTTCCAGCAACTGATAGTGAATGCCATCGCGCAGCCAACGGAACGCGCCGTCCGCGGTACTCGCAGACAGGACGTAGCGCCGATACACGACCACCAAGATGACGCTGAGGGCCGCGATGAACGCCCCCCAAACCAGCCTCATTAAGGCTCGTTGCGGCATTACACAGTCACCCGGCGGTGATAAGTGACCCACTCGATGACCGACAGCGCGATCACCGCGGCCAGCAGATAGACCCACGTTTCACGCTTGGAGCCTGGCACGCCGATGCTCACGGGCGCCGCCTTTTGGGTGCCGAGCGCGAGCTCCGGGGCCGGTGTGATGCGACTTTCCGCCAAGTCCGCCAAGTTCGCAGCAAAGTCCGTGCTCGTGGCGTCAGTTCCCGAGCCCGTCACGAGTTTGTAAAAGCCCGCTTGCTCGCCCAAATACACGGCGCGGCCTTCTTTCACGGGCACGGTGTGATGTACCCCAGCGGGATCGACCACCGTTGCCGAAGCCACCGAGCTCGGCACGGGTATGCGCCACACGTCACCGGTGCGGAAGGAAGACACATAGCCGGTGTCTTCTTCGACGAACGCGTTGATGCTGTTCAGCACGAACAAGGGCCAGGCAACACGCAGCACGAGATCCGAGTTCCTCGGATCGAAGCCGAGCGCCACGAAGGCATGCCCCGCGCGCGTGCCGGAGACCAAGATCGGCCCTTGGTCGCTCGCACCGAGCACGCGGTCCCCGGTGGCCGGTAGCAGAGCGCGGCCCGTCGACACTTGGACGTCCCCAAGCGCGAGAAACCGCAAAATTGGGGTCTTTTTATCCCATGTGTCGAAACCAAAGTCGCTCAGCACCGCGCCCAGCTTCAGCGGAGCGCCGACCTCGGGTGGGTTCAGGTACAGCGCCGCGGCCACGCTATCCGGCAAGGTGTCCGCGACGCCGTCCATGATCGCGACGTCGAAATGCTCGCTCGGGATCGTGTTACCGGGTAGCACGGTCGTGACGTCCAAGTACTCATCGAGCAAGAGCGCGGCTTCGAGGTACGTGTTGCCCTTCGAGATCACGAGCACGCGCGCGCGGTGTCGCTCCGGCATCAGCGCATAAGCGTGGTCATCCGCAGGCAGGTCGTCAGCGCGACCGTCAGCAAAGCGGATCTTGGCCTCAAGCGTGCGGCTGGCGCCGGCTAGATCCTGGTAGTACCGCGGCAGCTTCTCATTCGGACCGAGCGCGAACCGGCTAACGTCGATGACCACGCCATCACCGAGTAGCGTGAGTTCCACCTGTGCCGGCTTGTCGTTGGTGTTCGCGACCTCCAGCATCACCTCGGAGCGAGATTTATCGAGCGGGTAGCGCCGCACCGAGAACTCAGAAATAGCCAAATTTGTGCCGGATTTGCCGATGGGCAAGTACCTCACGCTCACGCCGCGCAGATCCACGCGCTTGACGATTTCGGTCACGTCGCCCAATACGCCGTCGCTGACGACGTCAATTTCCGGCTTCGGTAAGCCGCGCAGGCTATCCGCCGCGAACGATAGGCCGCGCTCCAAGTCGGCACGCGTGTCCGAAGCCGACAGCGCGTCGATCGCCGGGTCCAGCTCCGTCACGTCCGAACTCATGGTCGACAAGGGGCTCGGCAGCGACCCCATCTCGACGATCAGCGCGCGGTCCGAGCTGCCCAAGCCGCGCACGAGCTTGCGGACCTGAGCCTTGGCTACCTCCACGCGGCTCGGCTTGACGTCGATCGCCTTCATCGACGCACTGCCGTCTACCAGCACCACGATGTGCCGTCCGTCCAAAATCGACGTCTTGGACTTCGGATCGCCGAGTGCGAACACGAGCAGCGCCAAGAGCACCAGCTGAAACAACAACGAGAGCAGCCGGCGCAGCTTGGAGAACAGCTCAGTGGCTTGCCGATCCTTGAAAGCAGCGTCCCAAATGCGGGCAAACGGCACCGAAACGGCGCGTCGGCGTAGCTTCAAGATGTACAGCGCAACGGTGACGGCCGTAGCCGCGCCAGCGATCATCAGCAGCTGAGCCAAAGGCAAGCCGGCGAAAGCCATCAGCGCAGGAAGCCTCCGCGCCGGAACACGCGCAACACGAGCTCATCGAACGGGGTGTTCACGTCTGCGGGAAAGTACGGCACCTGCTTCTGCGCGCAGAAACGCTCGATGGCCGACCGATAGTCGGCGACCGCGCGCTGCATCTTGTCCAACATGCCGTCGGTGATGGTGAGCTCGCGCTCTTCACCCGTCTCGCAATCGCAAATGCGCACATCCCCCTTGAGAGCAGGCCGCGCCTCCGCCGGGTCGACGAGCTCCACGACATAAGGTTCGAACTTGTTGAAGCGCAGTATGTTGATACCAGCCTCGAAACCCGCTGGGTCGTACAAGTCACTGAACAAGACAGCTAAGCCGCGCCGCTTGTGCTGCGCGACGAAGGTTTTGAGCGCCGCGCCCAGATCCGTCACGCCCGCGGGCTCGAGTTGCGACAAAAACTCGAATACCTTAAAAATACGACCTTTTCCGCGCGTAGTCGGCATGCGCGAGACCACGCGGTCGTTCACGCCCAGCACCGTCACGCGGTCCAGATTCGCAAGCCCGACGTACGCCAACGCCGCGCACAGTCGACGCGCTTGGTCGAACTTCTTGCGATCCCCGAAGCCCATGGACGTCGAGCAATCCACAATCAAGTAGATGCTTAGATCTTCTTCTTCTTCATACAACCTGACGAGCAGCTTGCCGAAGCGCTGATACACGTTCCAATCCACCGAGCGAAAATCATCACCCGCAGTGTAGTCGCGGTGGTCGGCGAATTCGATCCCGCTGCCCTTCTTCTTGGTGCGTCGCTCAGCGCGCAGGCGACCGGCAAACACGCGCCGACTCACCAGCGCGAGCATCTCAAGCTTGCGTTGAAACTCGTCGTCGAAGAGCTGCTGCGAGCGGAGCTTCTGCTTGCCCGAGCGCGGGCTCGCGTTACGGCGGAATAGATCCAATAGGCCCACGGAAGCGCTTATTCCTTGGTCGCAGGCAGCTTCTTGAGGATTTCAGCGATGACGCGGTCGGAAGCCACACCTTCGGCCTCGCCTTCGAAGCTGAGCAGCACACGGTGCCGAAGCGCGGCAAGCGCAGTGGCTTTGACGTCCTCAATTGAGGCCGCGAAGCGGCCATCGAACAGCGCACGCACCTTGGCGCCGAGTAGCATGGCCTGAGCGCCGCGCGGCGACGCGCCGGTGCGCACGAAACGCTTCACTAGTTCCGGAGCCTCCTCGCCCGTGGGATGCGTCGCCATCAACACGCGGATCGCGTAGTCCTGAACGTGACGCGCGACCGGCACGCGCCGCACGAGCGCCTGCATGCTCAAGATCTGTTCGCGACTGAGCACCCGTCGCACCTCGGTCTGCTGATCATTGGTCGTGCGGTCGATGATGGCGTGCAATTCATCGCGCGACGGAAACGGCACTTCCAACTTGTAGAAGAAGCGATCGAGTTGGGCTTCGGGCAACGGGTACGTGCCCTCCATTTCCAGTGGATTTTGCGTGGCGAGCACGAAGTACGGCTCTTCGATGCGGTGCGTAGTGCGACCCACCGTGACGCGGTGTTCCTGCATGGCCTCCAGGAGCGCACTCTGCGTCTTGGGCGTGGCGCGGTTCACCTCGTCTGCCAATACGATGTTGGCGAAGATCGGACCGCGTCGGAACTCCAGCGTACGCGCACCAGCCGCGCCTTCGTCCAACACCACGGTGCCGATGATGTCAGCGGGCATCAGATCCGGCGTGAACTGAATGCGCGAGAACTCCAGGCCCAGAACGCCGGCCAAGGTGCGCACGAGCATCGTCTTCCCGAGGCCGGGTACGCCTTCGAGCAGCGCGTGCGACGAGCCGAGCATGCACGAGAGCACGCCATCGATCACGTCACGGTTACCGACGATGACTCGGCCGATCTCCTCACGCAGCGCTCCGATCTGCTTTTGGAACTCAGCCACCTCTTCGCGCGCTTGATCGGCATCCGACATTCTGGGTCTCCTCGGGGTTGGCGTGGCTCGAAAGCTTCATTCTCTCGGACGAATCAACTGAAAATAGCGACGCACATAGAAACGATAACCGGATGGAATTTCATCCTGACTGAGCGCTTGCTCGGCCACGGTTTGGTAGTCTGTGAACACTTGCTTGTAGCCGCGCCCCACGAAGCCGCGCTCGGCCGCGCCGTAGATCACTTGCGAAGACGCCGCGCCTTGACCGGTGTCTGCGCCTGCCGCAGTCACGTCGTGAGTCTTGCCCTTCAGGTCCGTCGCGGCGCCCGCGAGATCCGTGTTGTGACCTGTACCTGCGCCAGGCCCTGCGCTGGATTCCTGCCCGTCTCCGGGCTTGTCACCAGGTTGATCGGAGCCAGGCCCGGGGCGGTTCTGTGCCACCGGGATATCAATCTGCACACTGCCAGGACCACTGCCGAGACGAAGTGGGCCGTTGTTCTTTTTGCCACCCGCTTGCCCAGCGGGTTCTTCGCCTTGCCCCTGTCCTTGTCCGGGCCCGCCCTGACCGCGCGCGCGCTGACCGAATTTCGTCAGGCGCCGCATCTGATCTTTGCCGCCCTTGCCCTGTTGGCGCATCAATTCCCGCATTTCCTGTAGCTTTCGCAGGAGCTCCTTCTTCTGCTCCTCGCTGCTTTCCTGCTTGGCCATGCGGTTGATGTCTTGCGCGCCTTGCTCCAAGTCCTGCGCGCTCTGTCCAGAGTCGCGCATCAAGTCGCGAGCGGCTTGCGCCAGTTGTTTGTCGAGCTCCGACATCTGCTTCTGGCTGTGCTCAGCGCGGTTCTTGTCGCGGTCCAAATGCTCAAGCCGGCGTTCGTTGTCGGCCAGCTGGGGGTCGGTGTTGGCGCCGGCGTCAGGCTGCTCGCCCTTCTTCTTGAGCAGGCTCTTGTGCTCCTCCTCCAACTCACGACGCCGATCAGCGATGTTCTTGAGTCGCTCTTCGTTCGCGTGACTCGCTTTTTCCAAAGCTTGCCGTAACTTGTCCAGCTCAGCGGGGTTCGGTCGCCCGTCCTTCTTCTTCAGCTTCTCGGCCAGCTCGCGGAGCGCCTTTTCGGCGTCCGCAAGGCGCTTTTCATCGAGCGCCGCGGCGGCGGGCTTGCTGAGACCGCTCTTCTCCAGCTCGCGCGCCAAACCCTTCAAGCCTTCATCGCGCGCGGCCTGGTCCAAGTCCACGTTGTCTTTCAGATCGCGCTCGAGATCTCCCATGCGCTGAAAGACTTCGTGCCGGTCCAAGCGGTGCTCGGCGATGTCTTCGATCAGTTGATTGAAGCGGCGCACCGCCACGAGCGCGTTCGGATCGTCATTCTTGGCGGCGAGCTCCTTAGCGACGTCGCGAAACAGCTCGATGTCGTCCGCGCTCATTTGCATCGGTTCGAAGGTGGTCGGCGGCGGCAAAGGGCGGTAGCTGCGAACCTCCAAGGTAGACAAGCCGACCAAGCCCAACACGAGCACCAGCACCACACCCAGCTCAGGCGGGACGTGAATCGGAACCGCTCGCCGCGGGTCAAGTGAGCCGGCCAAGGCGGCCCCCTCTTCGATCGCCGCCTTCATCATCGGTGAGCGCTCGCCTTCCGGAACCTGGCTGAAGGTCAGCGCGCTGGTGACGCGGTCGTGAAAGCCGTGAAACTGGTCCAACGCAAGCGAGCCGCGCCAGGCCGGGCGCTTCCCGAGCAGCACGCGGGCCACGCCAATCGCAAACGCCAACAATGGCACAAGACCGATCAAGAGCAGGACGCGCTGTCCCGAACCGCCCCAACGCAGCGCCTTGACGAGGGTCAGCGCGGCGACCGCGTACCCCAGCGGAAGCGGCAGAAGTAGCGTCGCGCGGCTGAAAACCGCGGCCGCGCTCGCTCGACGCTCGGCTCGCTTTGCCGCACGCCGCAGCGCACCGATGCCGTCACTTGAGGCCATCCGACTCAAGTTAAGCACCCGAATGGCAGCGAGCACAGCGCTCAAGCCACGCGCAGCCGAGCCGGGGGACACGGCCCGCGGCCCGAGTCGTGACTAGGGCGTCACGGGGCTTGACCGGAAACCGTGCGCTGGTCTCGAATGCGACCGAATTCGCGCTTCTTCCCCCGCCTAAGCCCCCGGAGTTCCCGCTGCCATGCCGAACGAATCAAAGCCTGTCGTGCTCGTCGCCGACGATGAACCGAGCATGGTTGCCATGTTGTCCAGTCACTTGCGCTCGAAAGGTTACTCGGTGCTCGAAGCCTCCGATGGCGATGAGGCCTGGGAGCTCGCGCACGAACACCTGCCCAACCTCGTGCTCTTGGACGTGATGATGCCCGGCATGAGTGGCTGGGAAGTGTGTCGCA
>JBDTJC010000328.1:0-27362 GCA_039936055.1 Polyangiaceae bacterium
CAGCACCGGCGAGCTCCGCTCGTCCGACGAACGCTACCTCATCTCTAGTTTGCCCAGTGTCCGCCTGACCCCTCAGCATTGGCTGCTCGTTGCTCGTCGCCACTGGGGCGTCGAAACGTCTCACCAGATCCTCGACACGGCAGCGTTGGCTCAGGATGTGGATTCCAGTACGCGATGGATGGCGTCTGGTACGAGGCCGTAGCCTTCGGAGGCCGCGAGCAGCCTCGCGTTGTCGGGCAGGTCGGTAAGGAATTGGCGCGCGTAGGGCGTGCCGACTAGCCCGTGCAGGCGGCGCACGAGCGAGGGCATGCCACGAGCGATGGCCTGGCGCGCGCTTTCTTCGTCGTCGATGGCCACGTAGGCTGCGTGCAAGGCGAGGTACACGGCGGATTCGTTGAGCAGACTCGGCGCACCTTGGTCCAATAGTTGAGCCGCTTCACGTGCAAGCTCCACCGCGCCAGCGGGATTGCCGCAGCGGCGTTCGGCTTCTGCCCAGAGGCCCAGCGCGACGGGCAACAGGTCTCGATGACCCGTCGTGCGGTAGGATTGTGCGGCGATGCGCAGCAAGCCGAGCGCTCGGCGCCACTCGCGCTCGGCGCTGGCACGCAGTAGCTCACTGCCGCGATAGAACAGCATGCCCAGATTCGCGCGGTCCGGCGCTGCCCACACGCCAGTCGCAGCGGCGTCCGCGTCCGCGCGCACTTCGGCCAAATTTGCCTCGAGTTGGCGATCGTTGCCGAACGTCGCGGCCCAGCCGAGCAGGTTCATCTGCGCGTGGCGCACCGCGCCGAGACTGCCAATGGCGTCAGCCAGTGACAAACCGGTCTCGAGTGTGGCGCGGGCTTCTTGGCGCGCGCCAATCGTGGTCAGCGCGAACCCCAGGTTCGTCATCAGCATTGCCTCGCGCTCTTTGAGGCCCGCGCTGCGCGCGGCATTGGCGGCGTTTCGACGCGCTTCGAGTGCCGAAGCCAAGGAGCCCTGCGTCTGGCGCACGATCGCTTGGGTTTGGTAAGCGTCCACCGCGGCAGAGGTGGTGCTCTGCTTCTGCGCGAGTTTGAGTAGGCGCTTGATCTCGGCTTCCGCTTCGGCGAAATGACCGGCGAAGGCGTTGCGTGAAGCGAGTACTGCGGAGCAGCGGGCCTCTTCGTCCAAGAGCCCGAGTTCTGCGGCTTGGTCACGCGCTTCGGCGAGGCGCTCGCTGATGCCTTCGCCGGAGCCGCGTGCGTCGTCATAACGCGCACGAGCGCCGCGCGCGCGGACCGCGCTCGCTTCGTCGTACACGTTGTCTTCCAGGGAAAAAATAGCGGAATCGCGGTCGCTAGCGCGCGGATCCAGGCGGCTCCAGGCTTCATCCAAGTACGAGGCGCGAAGGAAGCCCGCGGGCTTGCCCTCCGCGAACATCAAGGCGCGCTCGGCCATGGTCAGGGCGTCGGATAGTGCGTTGGCGGCGAGTGCGCGTTGCGCGGCGCGCGCCCAATGCTCGCCAGCGCGCGCGTGCTCACCACCGAGATCGTACTGGCCGGCAACCGTCGCCGAGTCTTCACCCATCGAGGCGAGCCAGGCCGCGGCCAGGGCGTGCAGCTCCTTGCGCTCGCGTTCGCCGAGCGAAGCGTACGCGACTTCACGCACGAGGGCGTGCTTGAATACCCACTCGCGCGTGCCGGTGAAGCGCGACACGTTTTGCTCCATCAGGATTTCGGCGGCAACGAGCGCCTTCATCACGCTCTCGGCGCGCGGCATGCCGAGCGATTCGAGCGCCGAGTCCCAACAGGTGAGACCGAACACGCTGAGCCGACCGACCGCGTCTCGGCACTCCTCGTCGAGCACGTCCAGGCTGACCTGAATGGCGGCCTCGATGGTCGGCGCGTGCGCGGTGTCCCGACCCGAAGCGCTCAAACGCGCCAATTCCTCGGCAAATAGCGGCAAACCCGCGGCCTGCTCGGCGATCTTGTCGATCAGTTCTTCGCCTGCCGCTTCGCCCACTACAGCGCGTGCGATGGCGCGCGAGGCGCGCTTGGAAATGGGCCGCAATTCCAGACGCACGTGATCGCGTCCCGCGAAGCGGCTGGCATGGTCCGCCCAAAAATCGGGACGAACTAGCGCCATCACCACCAGCGGGCGACCGGTCGCACGGCCCAGCATGTGATCGAGCCAGCCGATGCTTTCCGGATCCGCCCACTGCAAATCTTCCATCAAGATCGCAGTCGGTTGGTTGGCCGCCACGTGCAGCACGACGTCCGTCATCGCTAACCACAGCACGTCGCGCGAACCGCGCGGGTCGAGGCCTTCGGGTAGCGGCTCGTTGGCCAGCAAGCGCGCCAGGATTTCGCGATTCTTGGCCGTGAGTTCGTCACGAGTCGAGGGGCCGATGCGTGACACGATCGCCTTGGCGGCTTCTGCGCTGGTGGCACCCTTGGGCAAGCTGATGATGCCGCGCAGCACGTCTGCCGCGGCGCCGAGGGCGTGACCCTGCGCGTACGCTTCTGAGCGCTGCAGCACGATGTGCGGCGCGTCAGCGGACGCAGAAATACGCGCCATCACCTCACGCCGCAGCCGGCTCTTGCCGATGCCGGGCGGCCCAGCGATGGACACCAAAACCGGGGTGGCGTCTAGGCGTGAGCGCTCGAACGCGCTCAAAATCTGAGCCAATTCGGGATCCCGCCCGACGAAAGGCGCGCCGCCGGCGCCGCGCCGCCCATGCACGGGCTCGCCAACGACGGAGGAGCCGTCGTCGCGCGTGCGAAATTCGTAACGGCCGCGCCCGAGCTCGCTCGTCGTGGCATCCGCGAGGACTACGCCCGCGTCAGCGTCACGCGACAAAGAGGAAGCGCGATCGACGACCTCGCCCACCGGCTGCATTTCACCAGTTCCAGTTTGCCAATCTAGCTTGGCGCGACCGCTGGCCACGCCCACGCGAGCGCCGGCGCGCGCCAAGCGACGGCCCAATTCGAGCCCGACAGCGGCTTCATTGCCGAGCGCGCGCCGCGCGCCCAGGTGAGCGACGATGGAGTCTTGCCCGAGCGGTACGGCATCCGCGCCTCGTTGGCGCAACTGTTCCAAAGCGCGCTCGCGCGCGGACGACGACGCAAAGCGAATCGCGACGATCGAAGTGACGAGGCGCGACACGCTCGATCCCAAGCGCGTGGAACGCATCGATTCCGGGCTGGCATCGATCCAGCTCAGGCGCTCCGCGTCTTCCGAGGCGTCATGCAGAAGTCCCAGCACTTCCGCCATGTTGTTGGGGCGCGAAGCGGGGTCGGTGTGCAGCATGCGCCCGACTAGGTTGTCGATCGAAGGCGGTGTGTCACGACGTAACTCGCTCAGCCGGGGCGGCGCGGTGGTGACCAAGCGCGCTAAGGTTGCGATCACGGTCGGGCCAACGTGCGGTGGACGCCCGGCGATCAACTCGAACAATGTGGCGCCCAGCGAGTAGATGTCGCAGCGCGCATCGATGGGGGCGTCACCACGGGCCTGCTCGGGCGCCATGTACGCGGGCGTGCCGACCACGTCACCGCTGCGAGTGATGCGAATGTCGCTCTTCGCGGCGACTCCGAAATCGACCAACTTCACCTGCCAAGGGCCAAGCGGCCCCTCGGCGCCCGGCGCCTTACACAGGAACAAGTTGCCCGGCTTGATGTCACGGTGAATCACGCCTGCGGTATGCGCGGCCTGCAGCGCCTCCGCGACGCGGATGGTGAGCTCGACCGCTTCCGGAATGGTCAGGGGCTGGCGCTTTTGGCGCGCGGCCAAGTCCTCGCCCTCCAGCCACTCCATAGCTACGAACGGCAGCCCGCTTTCATCCAGCACTCCAAAGCCGACGGTCTTGACAATCCCGGGGTGATCCAGGTTTTCGAGCACCTGCCCTTCACGGGTGAAGCGCGCCTCTTCCTCGGGCGCCACGCCCGCTTCGGACGCAATCACCTTCAGCGCCACCGTGCGCTCGCTCAGTAGGTCGTACGCGCGGTACACGATGCCTGCGCCACCGCGTCCAACCTCGCGCTCGACGACGAAACGGTCACCGAGCTTTCTCCGTTCAGTGATGGGCGCGATGGTCACGAGCGACTTGCCAGCCTAGTCCTTGGGACCGCGCGCGTCGACTTGCCCTAAAAGTCAGCGCCCACGGGGGGCGCGCCGTGGCCTGGGGCGGCGCGCGAGCAGGGCCGGCGCTGGCGTCAGGTCCAGCGCGCTGGGGACCGCGGGCGCAAAGCCGGTCGCAATGAGGTCCTCGGCGCGCACCACCGCACCAGGCGCGCGGCGCGCCGCCGAGAGCAAGCGAGCTCGGAACTCGAGCTCGTTTCCCGGCCAATCATGTTCGGCGAGTAAGCGCATCGCGGCCGGCTCGAGGCCGAGCGGCTCACCGCGCAAAGACAAGCCGACGCGTGACAGCGTTTCTAGCGCCAAAGCCTGTAAATCCTCGGCGCGATCCGCCAACGTCGGCAGGATCAGCTCGGTCGCTCCCAACCAACGCGACAGTTCTTTGCTCAGCCGCCCTCCCTCGAGCAAGTCCGCCATTGGCACGCGCAACGTGACGAACAGGCCGGGTTTCGCCACGGACGAGGCGACCGGCGCAGCGGTACGGCGCGCGAACGATTGCGCAATCAAATCTTGAATTTCGAGCGGCAACACCGCGACGTCCAGGATGGTGAGTGTGCCGCCGTCCGCAAGCACCAGCGGTGAGCGTTCGGCGTCTTGCCAGGTTTCGCGCACGTGCTCGGCCGGGTTCGTGCCGTCCACGACCACGAACGCACCTCCCGCGCGCCCGCTCTCCAAGTGCGCGTGCGCGGCCCAGCCGATGGCTTCTACGCCCGGCGGCGCAAGCAGGGAGATCGGCGCGCCTTGCTTGCCGAGGCGTTGCAGGCGTTCCAATGCTTGGCGCGCAGCGGGGCTGTACGCGGTCGTGCGGACGGTGCGCGCGAGTCGCTCGGCGAGCTCCAAATGCCGACCAGAAGCAGCGAAAATAATGTGCTCGAGGCGCTTGCACTCGTCATCGACGCGGTCGGCTCGCGATACCGCTTTCAGCTCGCGGTCCCGCGAGCGCGCCAAGGCTGAAGACACGGCCAAGAGCGCGCTGATTCGGTCGCCCAAGACGCGCACCGCGCGCGCTTCTTCCAACGTCATCGCCGAAGTGCGGGTGCCTGCAGGCAGAAGAATGAATCCGATGGGGCCGTCCTCGTCGACCACCAGCGTGGCCGAGAACGCGCGCCGATCATCGAACCAGGCAATCAGCGGTCGGACTTCGGGTCGGCGGACCGCGAGCGCGTGCAGCGCTTCGGCGCGCAGGGTGCGCTCCGGCTCTTCGGCGGCCAGCGTGTACAAGCGTTGCGGTGCCTCTGCCGTCTCCACGTGCAGGTAGCCCGCGACGTCTACCGAGAGCATCTCTTGCGGGCTGTTGCGGAAAATGGCGGGGCGTGCGTCGGGCGTCGTGGCCGTTTGACCGAGTGCCTCCAGCGCCGCCCGCAGCGCAGAATCCGGCTCAGGCTGCAGCGCGCCGCGGCTGGCAGCTTCGATGGCGTCCAACCAGCGCGATTGCTCTGGCCCCAGCGGTCTTGCCACGGCGCGCGCGATCAAGCCTACGAAGATGCACAGCGTGCTGGCACTCAGCAGGATTGCTCCCGAATGCTCAGGCGCTGAACGGACTACCGCACCCGCACCCAAAATGATCGGCGTGCCGAGGATCAGAATCGACAACACACCGCGCAGCCCGCTCGACACCGTGGTCGGCTCGGGCGTAGTCGCGGCCCAAGTCATGGCCAGCGAGGCAATCCCCACCGCGACCGGTAAGATGCGATCGGGCGGCGCAACGTCCAACAAGCTGGCGGGAATGGCGACGGAGAAGGCCGTGATCGCCAACGCGAGCGCGCCGGCAGCGCGATCACCGACGCCGAGCTCCAGCCGCCTGAGCGTGCGCAGGCGAAAGCTTGCTGCCACGAATACCAGCAGCGAACCAATCGAGGCGCTGGTCGAGGCGTAGTCGATCATCAGCGGATCGAGCCGGACGCGCTCGGCGGGCAGCAATGCGATGCCGAGCGGCAACGCGCTGGCAATGGCCCACAAAAATCCTGCAAAAGTTGCGGCATCCAAGGAAAGCGCGGCTTTCGGCGGGGCGAGCAACCCAGGGCGCCGAGCAATCCGCGCGATCGCTACCAATGCCGCTACTGCCGCCGTGCCCATGCCTAGGTTTGCCGCGGCGTCCAACGCCGGGCGCCCGGCGGGACCCGTGCGGGCTGCGATCCAGAGCAAGCAGCCCCATGCCGCAGCGCGCAGGGCGCTGCGCGAAACCTGCGAGACGTCGTCCTTGCCAGCTGGAATGGCGGTGCGTCGCCACGCCTCGTACAGCAGCGCCGGCAGCACGAGTAGCGCCAGCCATGGCAACGGGCCGCCCGCCAAATGGGCGGCACCCACGCATACGTAAGCGAGCGCAGCGGCCGACAGCCAAAAGGAGCGGGAGCGCCCAGTCACCGCGCGACTCTAGCGCGGCCGCGCCGCAGGGGCCCAACGTCTAGCGCGGGACGGGCCGAAGACCCCGTTTTCTGTGCATTTCCATGCGAGTGCGGGACCTGGCGGGGACAGAACGTGTGGATGTGAGAAGCCTTTTGTGACACCCTAAAAGCTCAGGTTCGAGCAGATGGTTTCCTCGTTGCGCGGCGCGTAGGGCAGGTTATCGGCCCGTCAGCGGCGCACACGCGCCAAGGTGACGATGAAAAAGAATTATGTCCTCGACACGAATGTTCTGATCCACGATCCGCATGCCTTTCTGAAGTTCGAGGACAACGACGTGATTCTCCCGATCTACGTGATCGAGGAGATTGACCAGTTCAAGCGCGACGCGAACGAGCGCGGCCGGAACGCACGTACCGTCTCGCGCCTTTTGGACGCGCAACGCGCCAAGGGCCCGCTGTCCAAGGGCGTGGCGCTTCAGGATGGCGGCACCTTGCGCGTGCACGTGCCGCTGCGTCGGCCAGAGCTCAAGATCGCGCTCAACCCGAACACGGGTGACCACGCCATCTTGCAGACCGCGTTGGAGTTCCGCGATGAGTCGCCGGACAAGCCCACCATCTTCGTGACGATGGACGTCAATCTGCGCATCCGCGCGGATGCGCTGGGTCTGATCACGCAGACGTACGAGAATTCAGCCGTCGATCTCGATCGCGTGGAAACCGGCATCATCGAGCTGCAGGTCACTGCGGCAGAGCTGGATCGCTTCTTCGAAGTCAGCTCGCTCAAGCCCGCTGACGCGGACAAAATCAACCCGAATGCGTGCGTCGTGCTCCGTGACGACAGCCCGCGCCCGCGCACTGCGCTGGCTCGCTTTCATCACGAGCCGAAAGAAATTCGCGCCCTCAAAACGCCGCGGGAAGGCCTACTCGGCATTCGCCCGCGCAACAAAGAGCAAGCCTTCGCCCTCGACCTCTTGCTGGACGACAACGTCAAACTGCTCACCGTTGTCGGCAAAGCCGGCACCGGCAAAACGCTGCTGGCCCTCGCCGCCGGCCTGCGCCGCGTGGTGGATGACGGCGCGTACGCGCGCTTACTCGTAAGCCGTCCGGTGATGCCGCTCGGTCGTGACATCGGCTTCTTGCCGGGTGATGTGGATCAAAAACTCAATCCGTGGATGCAACCCATCTACGACAATTTGGAGTTCTTGCTCGTGGCCGGCGGCAGCAAGCGTCGCGGCGTGCGTGGCTTCGAAGAGCTGTTCGACGCGGGGCAACTGCAAGTCGAGCCCCTTACGTACATCCGCGGCCGCAGTCTGCCGCACCAGTACGTGATCGTGGACGAAGCTCAAAATCTGACTCCGCACGAAGTGAAAACGGTCATCACCCGCTGCGGTGAAGGCACCAAGATCATCCTCACCGGTGACCCGTACCAGATCGACAACCCGTACGTGGACAGCTCGACGAACGGCTTGTCCGTCACTGCGGACCGCATGCGCGGAGAGCCAATCGTTGGGCACATCATGATGTCCAAGGGTGAGCGCAGTGAGCTCGCCAACATCGCGGCCAACAAGCTCTGAGTCATGTCGGCCACTCCGCAACCCCGCGGCGTGATCGAACTGGACCGCACGCCGCTCTTCCAAAACACGCAGCAACTGCTGCGCCGTGCCGAGGGCGAAATTCGGCTGATCGACCGCGCGCTTCCAACGAACGGCGCGCGCGAGCGTGAAGCGCTGATCGCTGATTGGGGCTCGGGCAGGCCGCGCGCGCCGCGCTTCGAATACCCGCCGAGTCCGCAGTTCAGCGCCCTGCGCGGCGCGTTGGAGGCGGCGGTAAGGGCTATCGGTGGGTTCGGCGCTTTGGGCGGCGCATATGCCGCGCGCGCGCAGGAACTCGCCTGCGAGGCACACGCAGCCGAGCACATCGGCACGCCGGAATTCACCGCGCTGAGCGCGCGGCGGTTCGTCATCGAGCCAGGAAAGGATGACGCTGCGGCGCAAGCTTGGGCAGCGCTCTGGATCAGCGCGCCGGACGACGCACCCGCGAAGCAACACCGCAGCGACGACCGCGCAGACCCGAACAGCCTACTTTGCGCCCTAGAACGCGCTACCTTCGGGCTGCCGGTCCGCGTAGAGGTCCGCCCCAATCAAGTCGCCGCCGCGGCGGTGGGTGAGGGCTTCGTTGGTGTACGCCCCGGCCTGTGGCACAGCCAGGAAGCCACGCGCCGCATCGTGCTGCACGAAATCGAAGGCCACGTGCGTCCGCGCGTTTCGTCACAGCGCGAGGAGCTTGGCCTATTCCGCGTCGGCTCAGCGCGCAGCGGTGACGATGAAGAAGGCCGCGCGTTGCTGCTCGAACGCGGCGCGGGATTGCTGGAAGGCGGCCGCCGTCGGGAACTCGCGCGTCGTCACATCGCGGCGCGTGAGGTCCGTCTCGGTGCACCTTTTCAAGACATCGTGCGCGCGCTGCTTGCCCTCGACCAAGACATCGCGAGCGCGGTGGAGGCGGTATGCCGCGCGCAACGCGGCGGCGGCCTCGCGCGCGAATGCGTGTACCTCGTAGCGCTCTCCCGCGTGGCCCGCGCCTTCGAAGCCGAGCCCGCGCTCGAGTGTTACTTCGAACAAGGCCGCGTCAGCGTCGAAGCCGCTCGCGCGTGCCGCGCCAGCTTCGGTTTCTCGCTCGAACCCGCGTAGCCCTTGCCGGAGGCGCTTCAACACCCAAACGCGACGTTGGACTCCAAATCTCGGGTTTTTTGATGGTCACGCGCCGCAACAAGCTACGTCAAAGCCTTCGGCGTCGCGGCCGCTTCCGAAATAGAGGCAGTTCGCCCCGCACTCGCTCGCGGTGCTGCATGCCGCCTCGAGACTGACCTGATTCTTTCGCGTTTTTTCACGCTTTCGCTGTGGCACGTCCGCTGCATTCCTTTGCTAGATGCGACCCGCGGCAAAGCCGTCAGCCATTGAATCCGGCACCAGTTCTGAATCAGCCTTGCGCGTCGTGAAGCCGCGCAAGCGCCGTCTACTCGCGAAGCCCGAAAGCGAGGTCGCTTCGGGTGGTTCTCTCAAGCCGCTATTAATCGGCGTCGGAGTGGGTAGCGCTGTGGTGCTCCTCGCCAGCGCGATCCAAGCCAACTCACGTCAAGGTGCGCAGGCACGAGTCAAATCACAGCCCACGTTGTGGAACGCGCTGGCCAAAACCGCTGCGCTTGGTGTTGCGCGCATGGTTGCGAAGCGTCTGGGGAGGGACCTTGCGCAGCGCGCGCTCCCGGCTTTGGCCAATCGCGCAATTGTCGCCTTGTCCGCCCGCGCCGCGCGCGGATAGCGGCGCTGAAAGCCAGCATTGCACTGAGCCTTCCTGCCACCTTGCGGGCACTCTTGCGCCCCGGTTGGGGGCGGGGCTCTTTGCGGCCGTTGTTGAGAGTCAAGCGTCACGGCAAACGCCGTCAAAAACCTGCGGCGTCGCGCTCGTCAGTGGACTTTGAGCGTCGTACCGGCCCAGGACGTGCCGCCGCGGTTGTCGTGCACGACGCCCCAAATGCGGACCATGCCGGGGTTCTTGGGGGCGTAGAAATCGGTGCCGTAATCGTCGTTCCAGCCGGTGGTGGCGTCGTTGAGTAGCCGAACGGGGGATTTGAAGCCGCCCGCATCGGTGTAGTAGTTAATCCACATCTGCTCGCCGAGGGTGCGACCGACCAGCTTGGTGGACACTTCATCCGTGTCCTGGTTCTCCTTGGCGGTCTTGTCCAGCACCGGGTGCACCGACCAACCTTTGCACGAGCGGTCACCGTCAGCGGCGCAGGTCGGGATGCAGCGCGGGTCGTCACCGGTGTCGCAATCAATGGTGCTGGGATCCGGGATGCTCGAACTCGCCTGAGCGATGCAATCAGCGTCTTGGCAGAAAGCGTCTATGGGCAGGCTCTTTTCGGCGATTTCGAAGCCTGAGATCGCCGGATTGTTGTTGGAAAAGCCGTCGAACGAATACACGGAGGTGTAGCCGGCGACGAAGTCATCCGAACCGAGCAGGTTGCCGTCCGCGTCCTTGCAGCCGATGGGGAAGGACGTTTGAGCCGTTGGGGCGACGGCGGTCAGCGTGCCTGCGCAAGCAGCGAAGAACACGTACGCGATGCCGTACGGCGCGTTACTCGCCTGGCTTGGCGGCGTCCGACTCGAGATGAT
Source organism: Polyangiaceae bacterium (assembly GCA_039936055.1). Lineage (GTDB taxonomy): Bacteria > Myxococcota_A > Polyangia > Polyangiales > Polyangiaceae > PMG-095. Next base: position 10,610 of record JBDTJC010000328.1, read on the forward strand.
GTCATCGAGCACCGTGATTTGCGTCGTATTGCCCAGCCTCGGCGTGTTTTCACCGGGGCTTGTCATGTCACCGAACAGGTTCTTGTTCGTGAAGCACAGGTAATACAGATCGCCCTCCGGATCGAAACACGGCGCGGACCAGGCAATTGTTACGGGCCGCCCGACGTTCGGCGATGCATCTTCCCAGAGCATCTGTAGGTTCACCTTGGCGCCCGGTTGCGCGTACGGCTTGTCCTTCTGCACCGCGAGCACGCGCAGCGTATGCAGCTCGCTGGGTGGATCGAAATCAGGCCCGCAGCCAAGCAGGCACACACTGAGGAGGCCCGGGAATGCGAGGCTTGCTAACGCAAAGGCTTTGCTGAAGCGCATCAGAATTCGCCTCTCAATCCAATGCTGGGAATGATGGGGATGCCCGTTTGGTAGGACCTCTTGCTGAAGTTGTAGTTGTAGCTCAGCCCCTCGACCGCGGCGTTGTTGTACACGTTTTGAATATCGAGGTAGCTTGAGAACCGCCAGGTACGGAACTGCCAGCGCTTGTCGACGCGCAAGTCGAGCTGGTGAAACAGCGGTAGGCGCGTGCTGAACGGCTTGCCTTGGAGCTGGCTGTACGCGCCCGAATCCGCCGCGTACAAAGCGGGCAATGCAGGCGGCGGTAGTGACGCCGTATCCAAGCTGCCCGACACGATGCGGAAGCGACCGCCGAATTCCCAACCGCGCCCGAGTCGGTAGCTGCCCAAGATGATCAGGTTGTGGGTCTGGTCGTACTGGAACAAGTACTGGGGCAAGTCCGGAGCGTCACGCCGCACGCTGCGCGATAGCGTGTAGGCGATCCAGCCGAAAAAGCGGGCATCCGGCTTGTATTTGAGCAGCGCTTCCAGGCCGACGACCGAGCCCGTGCCGTAGTTGTTGTACGTGAAGCTGCCTTCCGCGTTCGGTGCGCGGGCAACTTGGCGAGTGAGGTCTTTGTAGAAGCCTTCCAGGCTCAACTCGACCTGACGCGTGAACTCTTGCTCCACGCCGAGCGAGTAGTGGATCGCGCGGTTCGAGAGCAGCCCGGGCGTACCAAAGACCAGGTTGGTTTCTTGGTACTCCGGCGGTTGGTAGAATACTCCTGCACCCGCCTTGAGCGTGGTGCGCAAGCGGTGCTCGTCTGGGTCATCGGGCCTTTGGCCCTTGACCAAGTCATCGCGAGCCACGAGGCGCGGGCTGAAGTCCGTGTGGCCGGTGTCGCGCGAGTAGTCCACGCGCACGCCGGGGATGATGCGCAGGCGGCTCGACGGTTGCAGCTCGGCTTCGCCGTACCACGCGGGGCGAAACGAGGTGCTCGTTTCGTGGGACTCTTGCGGAGGGCGACTCGCGAACGGCCCGGGATCGGGCTCACCCGGGCGCGGCGGCTGCGGGAAACGCACCGTCACGTCGTACGGCGCGATCAGGAAATCCAAACCGGCGTTGACCTTTACGCCTGAGGCGACCTTGAAGCCGAACTCACTGCGGCCGTAGATCGGGTACGTATTCAGACTGAACAGGAAATTGCCGATGGAAAAGCCGGCGTTGTTTTTGCCGACTGAGACCATCGAATCGAGCGAAACGCTCGGCGACAGGTCCGTTTGGTACAGCATTTGCGCGCGGTAGAACGAGGTACCGAAGCTCAGCGCGCCGCCGAACGCCGGGTCCTGCGCGGCCGGGTCAGTGACGATGATGCGGAACTTATCGTCGGAGCCATAGGCGCGCAGGCTGAAGCGCGACGACGACGTCTTGTGATCGACGATCACTTGATAGTCGTAGTAAACGGGCGCGGCGGTGACGTTCGAGCCCGCGCTTTCGAGCACCGGCTTGAGCCACAAGTCGACCCAACTGCGGCGCCCAGCGATCGCGAAGGACCAATCCTTCGCGGGCAACGGGCCCTGCAACATCACGCGGCCGTCGATCAAATCCACCTGGGCCATGCCGTGGAAGCAGCCCTTCTTGTCGGTGGGGACGCCGTAGTCCCCGACGCACTGCGTGTCCGGACTGCGTAGGCTCACGTCCACGATGCCGCCTTGAACGCGGCCGTACTTGGCGCTGAAGTTACCGGGATAGAAGTCGATCTTGTCCAGCAGCTCCGTGGGCACCACGCTGGACAGGCCGCCGAAGTGGTAAATCAACGGCAGCAGCGTGCCGTCCGCATACACCTGCGTGTCGTTTGGCGAAGAGCCGCGCACGATCAGCAGGCCCGCCAGGCCTGGCGGGCGCGCGACACCCGGCAAACTCTGTAGCGAGCGCAACGCATCACCGCTGGTACCTGGGATGCGTTCGATCTCGCGGCGCTCGATGGTGCGACGCGTGACTTCACGCGGCGGACGCTCACCCTGCACCGTGATTTCGATGCCGCTGGAGAGCGGAGCCAAGCGGTACACCGCGTTGGTTTCCTCACCCACAACGACATCTTCCTGGTTATCGACAGCCTGAAAGCCCGGTGATTCGACGTGAACTTTGTAGCGCCCCGGCGCTAAGTTCGCGACTTGCCAGTGCCCGGCTTCGTCCGTGATGACCTGCTCCTTGGTGCCGTCCGGCAGCGTGAACGTGATGGCCGCGCCGGCGAGCGGGGTGTTGCTTTCTGAGAGGCGCACGACCCCCGATAGATTGCCGACGCTCGGCGGCGGCGGCGGCGGCGCTTCTGCGGCCGGCGGCGCGCTCAGGGTGAACGAATACTTGTACTGAATGACCACGGGAACGGGCACGCCGTCGCGCGTTGCGGGCGTGAACGTGAATTTGAGCGCGGCGGCCTGTGCGGCCTCGTCGAAGCCGTTGCCGACCGGGTTCATCGACTCCGCTTTGGTCACGGTGCCGTTGCGATCGATCGTGAGCTTGAGCACCACGTCCGCCTGAAGCCCCGTCTTCTCCGCCGCGGGCGGGTACTCCGCATGCTCGAAGTGCGTGAGCTCCGGCAACACGATGACCGGCTTCTTCGTGTCCGCTCTGGCCGGCTCGGCGGGCTTCACGATCGCGCCCGAGGCGCCGCTCGGCACTGCGCCCGCACCTGCGGGCGCAGCCGCGGCTTGCGCGGACACGAGCCGCGCGCGCGCGAGCACGGCTAGCACCACCAACAACGAGACCCGACGCGGAGCAAAAACCATGAACAACCCGATACTTGGCTATTACACAGGCGTGCCTAAGACAAGCCTTTCCATGCGCGGGGCGGGTTCAGCCTGGGCTTGCGAGCAGCGCTCCGCGGTATTACGGCGGCGCTAGTGAAAGTCGCCACCTGGAACGTCAATTCGATCCGCGCTCGCCTCGACCACGCCTTGGATTGGCTGGAGCGCGTTCAGCCTGAGGTGCTTTGCATGCAGGAAACAAAAGTCGTCGATGACGACTTCCCGACCGACGAGTTCATGCGCCTGGGTTACGGCGTGGCGATGGCCGGGCAGGTCTCGTACAACGGCGTCGCGATCCTTTCGCGGCTGCCGATGAAGGAGATCACGGTTGGGCTTTCCGGTCAGGCGCCCAGCGCCGACAAGCGCGCCATCGCCGCCACCATTTCGGGCGTGCGTATCTTGTCTTGCTACGTACCCAACGGCAAAACCGTCACGTCGCCTTCGTTTCCGGAAAAGCTCGCTTGGCTCGAAGCGCTGCGCGTCACGTTGGATGAAACGGCGAACCCGAGGAGCGATGTCCTCGTGTGCGGTGACTTCAACATCGCGACCGACGACCGGGACGTGTTCGCGCCCGAAGCCTTCCGCGGCAAAGTGCACTTCCACCCCGACGAGCACAAAGCCCTCGCGCGCATCCGCGACTTTGGTCTCAAGGACGCCTTCCGGGAGAAACACTCCGAAGGCGGCCTGTACAGCTGGTGGGACTACCGCGGCGGCGGCTTCCGCAAGAACGAAGGCCTGCGCATCGACTACGTCTTCCTCTCGGAATCCCTAGCCGCCCGCTGCACCGCCGTCACCATGGACGTCGAACCGCGCCGCCTGGATAAGCCGTCCGATCACATTCCGGTCATGGTCGAGTTCGCGTAACGCGGCGCCGAAGGCTCCGACGGCGACGGTCGCGCCGCGTGACCATCAAAACCCTAGTTATTGGCTGAGGGGGCCTGGCCGCGTGCCATCACGATCTTGTTGCCGTACGCGGGAGGCGGCGCGAGCAGGCGCGGGATCTCGCGCTGCGGCTTGGGGGGCGCGACCCGTGTTTCTACGTCATCGCTGCGCAGGGCGGGACGCGCGGGGGTGAGCGAGCTTTGGCCGCAAGCCCAGAGCGTGAGTGCGCTCAGGGAAAAGCCGACGATCGTCAGTACGCGCGCCACTCTTTGAAGGTAGCAGCGCGCCGATCGACAGCAACGCGGGTGAACGGAGTGGTGAACACGGCCGCGCGTCGAACGTGCGCGCTGTTGGACGCGCGCGTTCGAGCACGGAACTGTTACGGATTCACCAGATCTCTAACGTGTGGCGCTTGCGCACACGCTCACTTCACGAGCGCAGTGGAGGCAGCGGAGCTATACTCTCCAGCCCACGATTTGGCGGCAACGGTCGAGTCCATGCCCGTCGCCAGCGTGTACTTGATGACCTCGCCGCCGACGCCGACACCGAGCAAGTTCGTGCCGTCGAAGCTGACCGCGTCCGGTACGTTCATCAGCTCGGTGCCGAGCATGCCGGCACTGAGGTCGATCTTGTACCAATGCGGCATGAATGTGCTGTCCGAGGTGCCGAGCAATGCGTTGGGAGCGCTGGTCAAGATCAGCTGGGACAGGCGGTCATCGGTCTTGGGCGCGTAGACGACGGTGCTCATGCCGGTCGTCGGGTCCATCACTTCGATACCGTTGTTCTTTAGCTTGCCACCCGAGTAGCAGCCGTTGGCGACCACCACCAGCGAGCCGTCCGCGGCGAGCGTGATGGACCCCGGATTCGTGAGCGACAGTTCGGCGGCTTCGCCGTCGGCGTCGCCGTTGAGATCGACGACTTCGTCCGTCGTGGCGTCGATGCCGACCACCAAGGCTTTGGTCGTGGTGCACGGCAGGTGGAAGTCCGCGTCGTAGGAAGTGAAGTCGATGCGCCCGAGCACGAAGTACGCAATCTTCTTGGTCGCGTCATACACCCCAGAGTCGATGTCCGCGCTGCCGTCCTTGTCGGTAGCGGCGTTGTATCTGTTCAAGTCGATGCGCTTGGAGACGGTGCCCGCCTTGAGATCCAACACGCTGATCAGGCTTTGCTGCAAGAGCGGAACGTACGCCTTGTTGCCGATGGCGGCGTCTTTCAGCGTGCCGAGATCCTTGAGGTCGAACGAGGTCTTGATCGCGCTGCCGTCGAGTAAGTGCACGACATCGTTGGTACGCTCAATCGCGAAGCCGAGACCGGCGCTGCTCGTGGCGACGGTGTCGCCGTCCAGATACACGGTGGTGTCGTCGACCTTGGCGGTGGCCAGGGTGAGGCTCGCGATTTCGGTCGTCTTGAAGTCGGTGCCGGCGACCAACAGGTGAGTCGCGGCGGTCGGCTCGGCTGCGGTCACGATGACGGCTTGCGGGTTCAGCGGGCCCGCGAACACCGGCGTGCCGCTGCCGCCCGCGCCTGCGTCACCGTTGGGTGCGCCTGCGTCACCGTTGGGTGCGCCGGCTTCACCGTTGGGCGCGCCGGCTTCACCGTTGGGTGCGCCCGCCGCGCCCGCTTCTCCGTTGCCGTTCATGACCGTCGTCGCGTCCGATTTGGTGCACGCCGAGAAGGCGGCCGCGCCGCTGACCAGGAGGCCCAACATGAATAAGTGTCGATTTGCCATTTTATTTTCGTTGCTCCGCGGTTGCGGGCCCGCCGCCCGAACAACCGATGCGCGCTCCCTGGATGAGGGTTCGCGGTTGGGTACGCGACGCCCGGGGCACCAATGGGAAACGGCACGGGGCGCAGGTGCGCCCGATGTCGCCTCGCTTCCGCGCCCCGCGGAATCGCAAGTCGAACCGAGCTCCCCAAAATCGGGGGGCGCGGGCGCGAGCACGGTAGGTCTCCTGGCTTCCCGGATCGTCCGCCGCTCGGCCCTTCCCAGGCTCCTTGCCCAGTGGATTTGCCGAACTTTGTCCCCGGTTACAGTGGCGGGGGCCGCGCCGGTATTGCACCGGCTTCCCTGACGAGGCTCTTTTTCGCGTTTCCGTGAAAAAGGCCGCGTTGACCGCAGTCGCGGGCCCGGTCGAGTGACCAAGCCAGGGCGGCCTGTACCACGGCTGTGGTCACGGGGTCCAGCCGAGGAGCCACGCACCCGGCCGAGACTCCGGAACGAGCTGATTGCAGTGTGCCGCTAAATCGAGGACGCTACCGATTCGCCGAAGCATGGATCTGCATGGCTCCTCCCCCTAGAAATGTCCCCCCGTTAGGGCACGGAACCGTCGTCAACGACCGCTACGAGATTCGGCAGAGCCTCGGCAAGGGCGGCATGGGTGAGGTGTTCCTGGCTTATGACCGCAGCACGCAGCAGCCCGGTGCGTTGAAGGTCGTGCGCGAAGAATCACGCATGCCCGGTGACGACGAAGCGCTGCGCCAAGAGCTGCTCTTGGCTCGCTCGGTGAGTCACCCGAACGTGTGTCGCGTGCATGATTTAGCGCCCAGTCTTTGGGGACCGATCTTGGTGATGGAGCACATCGCCGGACAGACGCTGCACACGCACATTCGCAGGCGTAAAGCGCAGGGCGGTTACACCGCCGATGAGTTTCGCAAGATCGCTAGCGAAGTCGCGGCGGGCCTCGCCGCGATTCATGCGCAAGGGTTGGTGCACGGCGATCTCAAGCCGGGCAACGTGATGGTGACGGGTGACCGCGCCATCATCTTGGACTTCGGGTTCGCGCAAGAGCGCGCACGCCTCAGCGCGCGTCGCCCCGGTGCGCCACCAGATGGCGGCACGCCGAACTACATGGCGCCTGAACGTCTGCGCTCCGGCGGTGCAAGCCCCGAAGACGATATGTACGCCCTCGGCCTCACCCTTTGGGAGATGTGGACGTGCCGCGTGCCCGAGCCGGGTTACCGCCCGCGCGCCAAGCCGATGCGCTCGCAGATCATGTTCGACGTGCCTTCGGGCCTCTCTGTTGACGAGGTGAAGCAAATTTTTCGCTGCTTGGCGGAGGATTCGGCGCTCCGGCCGACCGCGCGGCACCTGCGTTTCTTCAATCCCAGCTCGCTCACCACCAGCCAGGTGCAGATCCCGCGTGAACGCATCGCTCCCGGTGCACCGCCCGGTCGCGCGGCAAGCGAGTCCTTCACGCCGTCGTCGCAAGCGTTGCTGGTGACGTATTGCACGAACGCGCCCGAGGCGGCGGGCACGTTGTTCGTGCTCGACAAGCCGCTCATCACCATCGGCCGCCGCAGCGGCCAAGACATCGTGATGCCCGAAGCCACGGTGTCCGGCTCTCACGCCGTTGTGCGTTGGAACGCCGGCTCCTGGAGCATCGAGGACACGGGCAGCACCAACGGCACGTACGCGGACCACAGCTACGAGCGCAAGAAGACCATCGCGCTGCTGCACGGCGCGGAGGTTCAGCTCGGTGAATCGCGCGTCAAGCTGGTCAGCTTTCAAGAGCACTCGCCACCACACGAGCGCGCGCGCGCATACCTGGCGCGCCGCGACGGCCTCACTGGTCTGTTACAGCGTGATCACCTGGTGAAGGCCATGGATGAAGAGCGCCAATACGCCGAATGGGCCGGCGTGCCGCTGTCCGTGGCGCGCTATCACATTCGCGGGCCGAACCGGCACGTGAGCGAGCGCCCGACGATTTTGGAGATGCTCGCCCTACGCCGCGCCGCTCAACGGGTCGTGGAACTGTCGGAGATGCTGCTCTTGAGCATCGTGCCGATCACGGGTGGCCGGATCGGCCCGCTCAAATTCGCCCTGGTTATGGCAGGGCCGAACCCGGATGAAGCGCGCAACGTGGTCGAACAGGTCGTCTCGCAGGTGCAGGGTTTGATGCCGGAGGCGCTCGACCTTGCGGCAACCTTGGTGAAGGTCGAGCCGGGACACCAAGTCCAAGCTTTGCTCGACGACTGAGCTCTGCTTTCGTAGAACTCGGCATGGCAGGACCCCCCTCGCGCTCGTCCTTTCCGGCGCCGAATTCCGGTGATCCGTCGTCGCGGCGTTTGGGTGTGGGCTCGAGCGCTCGAGATCGCCCATTGCGCGCGCAGATCGTCGTCGCGCTCGTCGCGGTGTGCATGTTGATCGCGGTGCCGCTGTACTTGCTGCGGCGTCCGGGTGGGAAATCGGGTGCGCTGTCTAGTGCGAGCGCGGCGCTCGACGCGGGTAAGCCGCCCGCGCTGCTCACGGATGCCGGCACCGCGTTTCCGGTGCTGGATGCGGGCAAGCCGCTCGAGCGGGTGCGCGTGGCGGCCGTACAGCATGTGCGCTGCGGCTCGACCGCCAACGGCGGCCATGAAGGCAACGTGTGTGACAGCGTGCCGTTCTTCGAAGAAGCGTTGAGCAAGTCCGTGAAGGACAACCCGGATTGCTCGCCCAAGGCCAACGAGCAGGGCACGCTCAACTACGTGCTCACCGTCGACTTTCAGCGCAAGGCGCTGCACTTGTTCCCGGGGGCGAGTGGCCAATGGCGCGGTAAGCTTGCGCGCCGAGGGATCAGCTGCGTGAAGCGCGCGTTCGCCGCGCCGGATTGGGCGACGCTGCAGCACCAGTACCGCTTCTACACGATCGCCGTGCTCGCGACGTACCTGCCCGCCAACGCCGTCCCGGGCGCTACCGAACCCGCCCGGCCTGGCGCAGCCAAGCACGACCCGCTCGCGACTCCGAATTTCGAATAGCGTTATTCAGGCAGCGCGAGGTCACCCGTGAAGTGCACGCCGGCAACCGCGGCGCCCAGCACCAGACGGCGCTCCGCGGACGGCGTGCGCGCCCGCAAACTTGCGAGCTTTTCCACGAATTCGGCCATTCTGCTGCGCTTCAACAGGCCGTCTAATTCTTCACGCAAGCGCCGCCCGAGGGCCGGGGCTTGGCCCGCGGTGCTGATGGCGATGGTGAGCAGGCCGGCACGCGCCTGAGCCATGTGCGCGTAGCTGTTGTGCTCGGGTTGGTCCACCGCGCAGAAAAACACGCGCGCCGCCTGCGCGAGGAACGCCATGCGCGCCGCGAGCACCGGGTTTTCGTCTACTAACACCGCGAGCCACTTGCCGTTCATATCGGCGTCCAAAAACTCGCGCTCGTGCAGTTCAATCTTCTTTGCGCGCGCCAGCTCTTGAAGCTCTTCACTGGGCGCACTGCTGATCACGACTGGATTGGCGCGGGCATCCAACAAAGCGCGCGTGCGCATCAGCAGCTCCCCGCTGGAGCCGACGACGAGGCAGGCGCGGCCCTCCAGGAGCAACGCGATCGGAAAGATGGGTTGGGTCATTGGCTCCACGAGCCTACTGGGATTGGCTCTTCGAGTGGATGGTAATGGGCAGCAGCGTGCGTGTGGTGAACTTCTGTTGCCGCTCGGCCTCGCCGATCCGCTGCAGGAATAACCCGGTGAACGTGCTGAACAGAGCATCACCGGGTGCTGCGGTGCCGGTGGCGCTGGGCCGCATCACCCAGCGTTTGATCTTCAGTAGCAGCTCCGCGCTCACTGGATTGACCTGGATTTTGCCGGCCGCGACCAGCGCAATGCCGGTCGGGATCTGCGCGGCGTCGCCCGCCAGCAGGTGATGCACTTCTGTGCAACGGCGGATCACGCCTTCGGTGGTCGTAGTCCAGCTCTGGCGCGTGGAGCCGGGGCGCATGACTTCGACCAGGTAAGCCTCTTCCCAGACATGCCAGGTCACTTTGCAGGTCTGCGCGGTTGTCGCCAGGGGCCGATTGTTTCCGGCCCGTGCAATCGTTGCGGTGAGCACGATAGTGGTCGGCAGGCCGCGGCTCAGCTTACTCTCCAGATTCGCATCGACGATGTCGCGGAACGACAAGTCCAAGTACAGCTGACCTGTATCTGCGTCCCAATCGAAATGCGCCTCGCGCGTCACGACGTCATCCGAGGCTTCTTGCGCGAAGGCGCGCGTGGCCGAAAACAGACACGCGAGCGCGAGCACCAAGCTCACGATGCTCGCGAGCCAGCCTCTCGTCAGTCCAGCCTTGCCCGAGCTTTGCTTGAGCCCCCTATTGTCCACCGGCGGGCCCTTGTCCACCGGCGGGCCCTTTGCCACGGACCGGAACGAAACCGAGCACGTTGGAGAACGCGAACACGAAGCCGCCCGCGCTCGTGTCCATGCGGAACCCCAGATTGCCCGTCAAATCCACCGGAATTTGCGCGAGCCCCGAATAACCGACGGGCGGACTCGTGATGTCGCGCGAGCTCGCCACGCCGTACATGCCGGCGCTGCCGAAGAAATCAATCCCGTAGATGGAGCGGTGACCGCGGAACAAGGGGATCCGGTATTCACCGGCGAACTTGAAGGCGTAGTTCCCGTAACGAACCTCCACGATGTCCGTGTTCAGGAAGTTGGGCGCGGGGCGGCGATCGAAATTAACGCCCAGCACCCGCGAGGGCAGGAAATCACTGAAGTCCCCCACGTAGTACTGTTCGAAGAACGGCGCGTTGCCCGAGATCGCTCCCGCGAACAGCTCGAGACGTAGGACGTGATCATGCCATGGCAAGTGCCACCAATGCGATGCGCTCAGCTCGGCGCGCTGGTACTCGTAGTCCGAGGCGGCCGGCAGTAAGCCGACTTCAGCGGTCACGGAGGCGTGCCAGCCGCGCGTGGGCAAGAACGGATGATCGCGTGTGTCGTAGTCCAACGTGGCGCGCAGGGTGGACAGCACGCTGCGTCCACGCTCGATGTTGAAATCAATCGGTTCGGTGCGGAAGCCACGTAGGTGTGAGGCTTCCAGCGGGTATTTCGCGTCCAGCGATTCCAGTCGATAATTCAGCCAAAACTGCGTGGCGATCGACAGGTCACGCCCCACGCCCACCGAGCCGCCGAAGCGCTTGTAGCTGACCACTGCGGACGATGAGCTGCTGATCCCTTTCGGGTCGTCCTTCAGCACCGCGGCGTTGCCGAAGAAATCCAGCGCGTCGTTGTACAGCAGGGTGCCGTTGGTCATCCACGAGCTGCCCAGGAACGCGGGATCCAAGAAGCGAACGCGCAAGGCGAGCTGGTTCTGCGCGACGGCCATGGCCGAGCCGAGCGTGATGCCCGTGCCGAGCAAGTTGGTCTCGGCGACGTCGACCCCGGCGTAGGCCGTCAGCGGGCGGCTATTGCCGTGCGTGTCCGCGTCTGCGGAGATGCCCATGCGCACGTCGTTCAAGACGATAGTGTTGCGCTCGACTACATCGATGACGAGCACGACTAGGCCGCGCGAAGAGCCTTTGCGCAGCGAGAACTGCACGTCCCTGAAAAAGCCTGTCCCGAGCAAGCGGTAGCGCGCAAGTTCGACCTCCGGATCGTCGACGTCGAACACGCTCCCTTGCTTGAACGGGACGTAGCGCAGCACTACGTGCGTGCGCGTGCGCGTGTTGCCCCGCACCTCCACGCCCTCCAACGTGTAGCGCACGGCGAGCGCGACCGGACCCTGGTGGGGCTCCAAGTTCGAGTCCGGGCACGGACACGAGCCTTCCCCAGAAATCGGCCGGAGCACGGGCTCGGGGATGGGTTCGGGGGTTCGAGCTGCGGGCGCCGCCGCTGCGCTGTCGGCGGGCGCTGCGGGCATATCCCTACCGCCCCAGGTGTCCGCCGCGGGTGCCGCGGGTTGAGCGATGTCTGGGGCCGTACTGACGCGCACCGGATCGGCGGCTGCTGAGCGTGGCGCTGCCAAGTGCAGGACGAGGGCCAGGGCGACCGCGAACAGACGACGCACTTCCGCCGAGACGAGCCGCGACTCGTGTTGATTCAGTGGAGCGCCGCGCTGCATTCCGGCGCCTTCAGCCTGTACGACGAATATCCGAGGGAATTCGCTCGTAACTTTCGCACAGGCTGGCCATGCGGTCGGCGATTGCTGCACTGAATTCACCTTCGAGCGCCCGAAACCCCCAATTGCCGGAAGCGGTGCCGGGCACGTTCATGCGCGCTTCCGCGCCCAGCCCGAGCAAATCCTGGAGTGGAAAAATGGCGGTGTTGGCCACCGACATCAGCGCCACGCGAATCATGTCCCAGTTCGGCTCGTTGCCGTTGCTGCCGCAGTACCGCAGCGCGCGCAGGCGTTCGTCGCGCAGCGTGCGTGCGTCCTGTTCGACACGAGCGCGCTCGTGCGAGGTGAGCCAGCCCATGACGGTGTCGTTGTCGTGCGTGCCCGTGTAAACCACGGCTTGCTTGGGAAAGCGGTGCGGCTGGTAGTCGCGCGAGTTGTCCACGAAGGCGAATTCGAGCACGCGCATACCGGGCATCTCGAAGCGGTCGCGCAGCGCGCCGACCTCCGGCGTCAGCAAGCCGAGATCCTCGGCGATGAACGGCAGTTGACCGAGTGCACTCCGCACCTTCTCGAAAAAATCTTCCCCCGGTACGCCGACGAAGCGGCCGTCACGCGCGCTCTCGGAACTCGAGGGGACCTCCCAGTAGCGGTGGAAGCCGATGAAGTGGTCCAGGCGCAGCGCGTCGAAGCGCTCGAGCGTCGAGCGGAAGCGATTCAGCCACCAGGCGTAGCCGGTCTCGCGCATCACGCCCCAGTCATACAGTGGGTTACCCCAGCGCTGCCCGTCCGCGCTGAAGTAGTCCGGCGGCACGCCGGCAACGACGCGGCGTTCACCGTGTTCGTCCAGTTGGAAGATGGCTTGATGGGCCCACACGTCCGAACCGTCGTGCGCCACGAACATCGGCACGTCACCGAGCAGCTTCACGCCACGTTCGTTGGCGTAACGCCGCAGCGTGGACCACTGACGCGCAAATTCGAATTGCAGGAACTCGTGATACTGAACCTCGCTTGCGAGTTCTTTGCGGGCGCGTTCCAAGGCCTGTGCCTCGCGCTGCTTCAGCTCACTTGGCCAGGTAGTCCACGACGCGCCGCCGCGCGCGGCCTTTAGGGCGCGAAACAGCGCATAATCCGGCAGCCAATGCCGTTGTTGGTCGATGAAGCGCGCGAGTTCGGCGCGTTCACCTTCGCCCAGGCGCGCTTGAAAACGGCCGAACGCGGTGCGCAAACGCCGCTCGCGGTAGCGGAAAGCGGCGGGGTAGCGCGCGTGGCGAGAGCTCTTGAACGCGCGCGGATCGGCGACTTCGGGGGGCAGCAAGAGCCCGCGATCGACGAGCGCTTCCAAGCTGAGCAAGAGCGGGCTGCCAGCGAACGCCGAGGGGCTGTCGTACGGGGATGCGCCTGCGCCCAGCGGGCCGACGGGGAGCATCTGCCAGTAGCGCTGTCCGGCGCGCGCCAGGAACTCTACGAAACGAAAAGCTTGCGGGCCGAGATCCCCAACGCCGTGAGGGCCGGGTAGGGAGGTCGGGTGAAGCAGGATCCCGCTGCAGCGTTCGGAAAATGGATTCATCGACTGGACTCCACGACTAAGAAGCCCCGGCCGCGCCATCCGGCGGACGGAGTAGTGAAATGACGATCGAACCAGTGAGCACGGTGACGATCACGGCAAGCGAAAGCAGACTGGGTATCTTGTAGAAGTGCACGATCACCATCTTCACGCCGATGAAGATCAGGATCAGGGACAGCCCGGTGCCCAAATGGTGAAAGCGATTCATCATGCCCGAGAGCACGAAGTACAGCGCCCTCAGGCCCAAAATAGCCATGATATTGGACGTGTACACGACGAACACGTCCTTGGAGACGGCCAGTACGGCAGGCACGGAATCCACTGCGAACAGCAAATCCGTCACCTCAATCACTACGAGCACCAGAAACAGCGGGGTCGCGTAGCGAATGCCCTCCTTCACGATCATGAAGTGGTCGCCGTTGTATTCCTCGGTCGTGCGCAGGAAGCGGCGCGCCAGCTTGATCGCCAGATTGTCTTCTGGATTCACCGTGGCCTCTTCTTTCCGTAGCGCTAACTTAAGCCCGGTGTAGATCAAGAAGACGCCGAAGAGGTACGTCATCCAGTGGAAGCGATGGAGCAGCGCGGCGCCCGCGAAGATGAAGATCCCGCGCATCACCACGGCGCCCGCCACACCCCACGACAACACGCGGTGTTGCCGTGACTCGCTCAGCTTGAAATAGTTGAAGATGATCAGGAACACGAACAGGTTGTCGACCGACAGCGACTCCTCGACCAAGTACGCGACGAGGTAGCTCGCGGCCAGTTCATGGCCCATGCGCCACCACACGAAGCCGGCGAAGGCCAGCCCAGCTGCGACATTCAAGAAGCAGCGAATCGCGGCCTCGCGGAACGGCATGTGCCGCCCGCCCTTGCCGAGCAGCCCGATGTCGAGCGCCGTGACGCCGATCACGACGGCGGCAAACACGGCCCATTCAACAGGGCCCGCGCTCGTAGTCATCACCGCTTTGCTATCATGATGAGAGAGGACATGCTAGAAGCACGATCACCCATGGCAAGCCGTTTTGTTCGAGGAATTTGCGCGGTTTCAGGGGCTCTCGTGTGTGCCAGTTTAGGCTCCGCGCTGGGCTGTCACAAGACGCCGGAACCGCCGGGTGCGGGCTCGAGCGCGCCGGGTCTGACGCCTGCGCCAGAACCTCACAGCACCGAGGCAGCCCCCGCTAGTTCCGCGTTGCCGCCCGTAGAGATCACTTGGGTGGATCCGCCGGCCTTGAAGCGCGTGCCGCCCAAGAGCCCCATGCGCAAGGCAAGCTACATCGTGCCCAGGGTCGGCGCGGACACTGAAGATGGCGAGCTGGCAGTGTTTTACTTTGGCCCCGGTCAAGGCGGCGGCATCGACGCAAACGTGGATCGCTGGGTGAAGCAGTTCAAGGACGTGCCCGCCGGTGACGTGAAGCGTGCAGATCGCGAGGCCAATGGCCTGCGTCAGCACACCGTCGAAATCAGTCACGGTACGTTCGACGCCGGGGCGATGTCCACGGCTCCGGGTGGTCCGCAGAAGAACTACGCGCTCGAAGGCGCCATCGTCGAAGCACCAAGCGGCGCCTATTTTTTCAAGATGACTGGCCCGGCAAGGACCATCTCTGCCTCCCGCCCTGCGTTCATCGAGCTCTTGGATAGCGTAAAGCCCGGCAAGTAGCGCTGCGCGCTTGACCGCGTCGGGCGGCTTGGTCAACTGTCGCCGCCATGCGCAAAGTAGCTCTGCCTAGTGTTGCCCTGTCCGTGGTCGCCCTCGCGACGCTGAGCGGTTGCAGTTCCGAGCCCAAGCCCGCGTTCGCTTCTGCTGCGAACGAGTCAAGCTACGCGGAGCACTACCCCGCGTCGCTCGCCGCCCGGCGCACCGGGTACGCGGCGGACGAAGCCCACGCGCGTGAAACCTTCGGTGCGTTCAGCAATTATCCGAGTGCGCTGAGCGCGCCCGACGGGCAGCAAGTGCTGGCCGTCGTCACGCGCGCGGACGCGGCGGGCAAAAGCGGTTCCTTCGCCGTGCAGATGGACGAGCAAAGCAACGTGAGCGCGTTCTTCAGCGACGAGAAGGACACGCTCAACCAAAAGGTCGGCGGCGCCGCGGCGTATGCGGCCAAGCAGAAAGAGTGCACCGCGGACGTGGCCAGCCCCGCCGTCGGCGCGCTGGATCACGGTATCGAGAAGGCCCAACAGGACCGCCTGCGCAGGCACAACGAGGCCCAGCGCTACATTGAAGACCACCAGGACGCGCTCGGCAAAGCCAACCTGGAAAAGCTCCAGAAACAGGCGGACGACATCGCTCTTGCGAGCTACCTGGTGCACGTGCGCGTGAAAGAAATCAAAGTCGAGCTGACGCGCTTGGTGGCTGAAGCCTCGGCGGTCAAGAAGACCCTCGCTCAGAGTGATGCGGATGCGCAGGTGGTGCTGTCCAGTGCCACCGCCTCCAAGAGCGCTAAGGCCACCGCCCAAACGCGCTCCACTGCGGCCAAGACCGCCACAACCGGTCTGGATTCTGAAGTCGACCAGGCGAAGCAGGCGCTCAAAGATATGGACGCGCGTAGCGACAAGCTGGAAAAGGATTACAGTGCGGCTCTCGATTCGCTCGAGAAAACCCTCAACAATCTGCCCAAGAAAACTTAGTCTCGCCGGGGCTTGCGCCCTTGCGCCCCAAGCGTGTTTCGCAGGCTCGTTTTCGCGCAGCGCGGTCGCAAAATACTTCACCGCGACGCACTTGCCCTGCACTAAAATCAAGCCATGCCTCAAGCCTTCGCCCTCATCCTCGCTGGTGGCAGCGGGACGCGCTTCTGGCCCGCCTCGCGCACGAGTCGGCCCAAACAGGTTTTAGCGATCGGCCCGGGCGCGAAGGATCCGCTGATCGCGCGCACTGCGCGCCGCATCGAGGCGCTCATGCCGGCGGACCGCTCGTTCATCGCCACCGGCACGCACTTGGTGGGCGTCACGCGGGAGGCGCTGCCCTGGTTCCCCGAAAGCGCGTTCTTGGCTGAGCCGGTCGCGCGCAACACTGCCGCGTGCATCGGTTGGGCGAGCGCGATCATCGCGCGCCGTGATCCGGAAGCGCTCATTGCAGCGCTCCCCAGCGATCAACTGATGGACGACGAACCTGGCTTCCGCGTCGCGGTCAGCCAGGCTCTGAAGGTCGCTGAAAGCGGCACCATCGTGACCATGGGCATCAAGCCGAACCGCCCAGAAACCGGCTACGGTTACATTGAAGTGGGCAGTGAGTTGAGCCCCGGGGTGAGCCGCGTCGCGCGCTTCGTGGAGAAGCCGACGCGCGAAGTCGCAGAGGGCTACCTCGCCAGCGGCAAATACCTGTGGAACGCGGGCATGTTTTTCTTCCGCGCGCAGAGCATGCTGGAC
>JBDTJC010000329.1:0-9770 GCA_039936055.1 Polyangiaceae bacterium
CATCGGGTCGGCTGCTGGCGTGGCCGCTCCTTCCCGCATGGGAGGCTCGGGGCGAGCGTGCTCTTCGCTCCGAAGCGCAGGCGTTTCCGCAGGCGGCAGGCAGGCCGCGCAGGCAGCGCCGCGACCACGCCAGAGCCGCGGGAGGCTGCCGCAGACAGCGCAGACGGCGCGCGGCCAGCCTTTTCGGTTTCGGAGCGGGGGGCCGCCGCCGGGTCCCCCGGCGGCGGCTGGGGTTTCTCGCGCGAAAGGTTTGTCCGGAACCGTCTGCGCTGTCTGCGCGAGCCCGGGGAGGCTTCGGCGTGCGCTCCCGCCGCCTGCGGTGGTGCCTGCGCCAACGCCTGCGCTGTCTGCCTGCCCCGCCCGCTGGCTCGCCGATGCGCGGTGCGGATCCGTCTCGAGCACCGAGGGGTCGAGCACCGAGGAGTTGACCTCCATTTGTAGCCCGAGGACGACCCGTGGGGTTCGCCCGTCGAGCGACCCGTCGTCAGATCGATCTGAGAGTAGACACTAGATAAGATGGGACGGGCTGCGCCCGCGCACAACACCCGTGCACGGGCGCACCGGTGTCGACCGCGTTTCATGGATCCACAACGGATCCACAACGGCGAAGGCCGGTCTGCCCTCCGCGTACCGGCCGCGATGCCTCGTCGCCTGTCGCGCGGACGCCGGACCCTTCCAACGGTCGAGCACCTTCTGGAGCGCTTCGACCAGTTCGGGAAGGACGACGCCGGCTACCGGCGACTGACCATGGCGGTACGACGCGCAGTACGACGACTGCTGCGGCTGCTCGACGACCAGGCCCTCGCTAGGTACATGGACGTCGAGGAGGCGATGCTCACGCGCGACGCCCACTGCAACGACGCCGTCGCCCAGTGGGCCTACTCGCTCGGGTACCGGGACGGCAGCAATCCGATGCCCCGCGTGCGCGTCCGGAAGCGCGCCGTCGCGAAACTCAAACGCCTTCGAGCAGCTCCGAAAGGCTGACGCCGAGTGGCAGCCGTGCCTACCGCCGCGGCTCTTCACCAGTAGTCGACAGTACAAAGACCACCGAGCGTGCAGTGATAGCTCCGGAGAATAGTCCGAACAGTTGCCTCACCGTCGGCGTACCGGAATACACGGCTTCGCTTCCCGTCACCTCAGCAAAGCGAATCGTTCACGGTTGGCCGTCTTTTGCACATCGAAACCCGGTGCTGACGTGGCCGTTGGAAGCGTAGAACTTCCAGCGTGCGGATGCCTTGAGCTGTACGGGCCCAAAGTCCCACGACCCGCCACGGATGACGCCAAGCTCGCCAGCACCACCGACAATGGGATCCGTGGTCTGGTTAGGATCGTACGAGCTCCAGTGATCGGCCACCCACTCCCAGACGTTGCCGGCCATATCGAGTGCACCGAAGGGGGACTTGCCCGAAAGGTAGGAGCCCACGGGCTTCGTGCTCGCCCTGTCAGGCAGGACCCGCACGCACCCGGAGACGACGGCCTTGTCGCATCCAGGTTCCTCATTCCCCCACGGATATGCTCGACCGTCGGAGCCGCGCGCCGCGTACTCCCATTCGGCTTCCGTCGGCAGGCGTTTCTGGTCGAAGGCGCAGTACACAGCCGCCTGGCCGAGATCGACGCAGTTGATCGGATGACTTCCGCGGTCGGGATAGCGAGCGTTGCACATCGTTTCGAACCTCTCGACCTCCGAGTCCGTGACGTCCGGGCCGTGGATCCTGGTCGCCGTACAGACGCCCGCTGCCATGCACTTTGAGTACGCCGCGACGGTTACCTCGGTGGTGTCTATGAAGAAACGCTTCGTGATCTTCACGCGACGGGACGGGCGCGCCTTCGCGTCGGCGTTATCTCCCATCGTAAACTCGCCCGCGGGGACCGCGACCATCCCGGACTCGGCTTTCGCACTGCCTTCGGGCGCACTGCCCCCGGGCGTGATGTCCCCGGATTGAGGGATTGTCGGCTGGTCACCTTGCCGAGCCCCGCCGACGGGTGGCGCCGTGATACGTACCCGACCAAGTGTGCCACTGCCGTTATCAATCCAATAGGCGTAGTGGTCGTCGAAAGTCGCGGCCGTGATGTTTGGTAGGCCGTTGACGAGCTCCTCGACGGTGACGCCAAGGCCCTTTGGGGTTCGCGCGATGCGCCACAAGGCGTTTTCCTCTCGTTTTTTGGAGACATGTCGCCCGTCGCCGTCCGTGGAGTATGCGTCGAACCAATAGAGGTAGTCGCCCACCACCGTCAGCCCCTCGGCGAACGCTTGGACCATCACCCGGGCCGGTGTCACCGAATCACGTATCTCACCGTTCGCCGACCAGTAGACGCGTGAGCCCTCGTTGGTGACACCGTCGCATGTGCCGTGGTCGAAATCTTGGATGACCTTCTCGGTGTAAGGAGCTTCGGTCGAACGGGAGGCGATCCCGCCGGAGCAGTAGACGGCGTGCTTGCCAGAGACATGCCCCATGAACACGCTTAGTCCCGAGAGGAAATCGATGGGCGCGCCGCCTTGCTTGGGCACTTTGACGAGCCCGCCCTCCTGCGTGGTGCCCATTCCACTCCACCAGCTGAGATAGAGGTACGCTTCGTCCACGCCGATGATTTTCGGCGCGCCGCTGTGTGGGGGGCGCGTGTACACGGCACGCGGAGACACGCCACCGCTCGTAGGGATGCGATAGACGGACGTGCCGGCAGACACGTACACCGCGCTGCCGTCGGAATCGACCATCGGATCACTGGGCAGAAGTAGATGTTCAGCGAGGCTCGATGGCGTGCCCCCGCCCTTTTTCAAGCTCCACAAGTTGCCCCTATGCAGGTCGCCCGCGGGGCCTGCTCCATGCTGCAACCCAGTCGTTGTGTAGAAGACCGCATCCTGATCGACGGCGATCCCCGATGGCACATCGAGCCCACTCGCAAGCGTCTCCGGCGCTCGCGCTGGAGGATCAAGCGTGACCGTTGCCTGCGCCGACGGAGAGGGAAGGGCCGATGCCGGGGCTACAACACTGGCGGCGGTGGCGGAAGACGTTGTTGACGGCGCCGGCATGTGCTTCGAGCATCCGCCCATTGACATTGACGCGAGTAGGAACAGCGGGGGCAAGGTAGAAGTACGTCTCATTGCTAATCCTCGATTAATTCGATACGCAGAGCTCTCGCGTGCCGCAATTCCCGCAAGACGTGGAACAGTCGGAGACAGATAGGATGGAGTGCATCCCGGCTGCGCAGCTGTCCTGGGCGAGTCCCACGCCCGCAGTGTATTGAGCCTGAGCTACGCACAGATTTTGGAAGCAGCCACAGTCGCCACAGGCCGAGTTGCAGGCGTTCGCGACTCGCTCGTAGCCGGTGGGACAGGTACCGCAGACTGCAACGGCGACGCCGATTCCTGGGTTTCCGCCAGTGACGGGAGAGCCACTAAACCCGCTTGAACCGCCGGACCCGCCCGCGCTGCTCCCCGCAATCAGCACCGGCAACGGGTCGGTTTCCGCGCAGCGGTAGCGCCCGCCAGTTTGCCAGTCCGCCTCGCAGGCGGTCTTGTCGCCGCAGACCCTCCAATCGACTCGGCTGGCCGAGCAAGTCGCGATGATGCCTTCGGCGCAAGCGTTCGCGGCGCCGTTCTGGAGATCAGCGCACGTGACGTCGGGCCCGGACCGGTTCAGCGACGAGCACGCGAGCCCGAGCAGACCGCTAGTCAGCAGCACTGCAAAGCCCGCGAGCCTGCGCATGTCCACGAAAGCTGATCGGCGTTCGACTGGGGTTCTCACTGGCACCTCGAATCGCACTCGGCCACGCACCAGAGCGGATTGTATCCCTGGAGTACGCACTGGCGGCCGCACTCGTCATGGCAGGTCGCTCGAAGCCGGCTCGCTTCCGCCTTTGCTGCGGCCTCGGCACGCCGCTCCTCGGCCTTCTTTGCCTCCTCCTCGCGTTTCGCTAGCGCCGCCGCGCGCTTCTCCTCGACGTCCTCGGCAACCAACTCCTGCGCTCGCTGCTTGGTGCGGGCGGCGCGCCATTTCTCCAGGGCAGCGTCACCCTTCTTGCTTGCAATGGCCGCCTCCGCTGCGTGCTGCCCTTTGGGGAACGCGGCGACGTAGGAGCGGAGCCTGTCGCAGGCTTCCCGGAATGCGCCCTTCGGAGTTCCCTCCTTTATTGCACAGCAATCCACCCAGGACCGTTGAGCACGGTAGTTGTCTTCGTTCGGAGCTCGGCTAGTCGTGTTCCGCTCGATGGATGTCTCGCACGCGGTGCCGTTCTGCTCGAATGCGCTCAAGGGCCCCGAGGTGCACTCCAACTCGACATCCTCGAGCTTGCCTGCAGAGCAGGTTGCAAGAGCATCGCCGGTTAGGCCCCACGCTTCCTCGTCGCGAAGCGCGGCCAACTTTGGCTCAGCTCCAGCGAGGAGCGCGCGCGCCTCCGGCACGTGAGCCCCGTCGGAGTAGCGTTCGAGATAGCGAGATACCGGTAAGCACGCAGTGGAAGAGTCGGGCTTCGCGCAGGAAGGTCGATTGAGCCGCGCCCACTCGGCCTCGTCGCGAGTAGAGAACAATTCGGTCAGCTCGACCTTGCCGGCTGGCTCTCCCGCCACGCTCACGTCCGCGTGGGCGTCCTTCCGGAACACGGTGTCGGCTGGCACCACCGCGTCCAGATTGATCGCAAGCCTGCCATCGGGACCGGTCACGCCCGCTTCGAATGGCTCTCTTTCTTTCGGAAGTGCCACCAGCACCGGAGCTCCTGAGAGCGGGATCCCCTTGCAGCGAACCCCGCGCTCCACGAACGCGCCGGGCACGTTCACGACCTCCGTCTTCACGTCCTCGCCGCTCGACCGCGCCACGTCGACTAGGGCGATGGTTGCCAGCACAGCGCCGGCCGCGGCCAGCGACGCGCCCACGAGACGCGCGCCGGTGGGGCCTAGCGGGTTGTACTGCCGCGCGCTCGCGTCGTTCGGATAGACCTTCGACGAGTCGACCAGGATAACGGCACCCGAGGCGGCAAGCCCCGCTCCGAGCGCGCCGAACGTCCAGTCCAGCGCGGCGGATTGGTTCACGCGCTGGGCTCGCGTCGTCCGCCTCACGCTCGCGCTCTCCCTGAGGTCGCACGCCCGCGCCGCCACTACTGAGACGGCGATGCCGGTCTGCTTGACGGTCGCGAAGTGACCTTCCGGCGTCGGGACCTGCTCCTTCGTCGTCTGGAGGGGCGCGTCCTCTGAGCGGGGGTTGGAAAGGCCAACGGTCGCGCACCCTGACGACGCGCAGGCGACAAGCAGCAGTAACGCGGCCCAACGAGGGCGGGCGCCCGAAGGAGAGCAAGACGCAAGGCTATTCCCCATGGTGCACGAGACCAGCACAAACTACACCCTAGTGTAAATGACTTACAGTCCAGTGAATCGACCCGCGAGGGCCGTCCGAGCAGCCTCGCGGCATGAAGTTCGGCTCAGAGGCCAGGCGTCGCCGAAAGGCTCTCGGCTGGACACTTGAGGACCTCGCCGAGCGGTGCCGGATGACGCCGCACCACCTGTCGGCGATCGAGACCGACAAGGGCGACCCGAAGCTGTCGACCATCATCGCCATCGCCAAGGCGCTCGGCCGCGTCCCACCTGGACAGCTCCTCGGCGCCACCGACGACGTGTCGCCGACCGCAATGGAGGTCGCCCGTCTCTACGACGGCGCGGTCGACGACGTGAAGGACGGCGTCCTGAAGATTCTGCGAGCCAGCGCTCGATCTCGGCGCTAGCGTGAGTCCCGGCCCAACTTTAACAACGGCCAGACCGACGGGAGCCCCTACATGGATATGGGGGGATCGCGCGGTGCCGCGATGACCTTTCGTGGGGACGGACGCGCGTGCTTCGCCCTTTCAGCGGGTCCCCCGGCATATCGGGCACCCACCCGGTGCGCGCGCGGACGAGCCCTTCCGAGCGGAGGGGCCGCTATACGTGAGAGTTTGCCCTGGCCATCTTTCTCAGGGCACGAACTCGCGCAGCATCGCCGCCGCCCAAGCCGCGTGCACGCCGAAGCGCGCCACGAGCAGCGCGGCCGAGGTCATCACGGCGAGCAGCATGTACCGGCCCGAGCCGTCCCAGCCCGACCGAGAGCGCCACGCCATGACGCAGGCCGTCGTCGCGCTGCCAGCTACGGCGAACGTCCATCGTTGGCCGACGTCCAGAGGAGCGTGCAGGAGGTGCTCCGCCGCGAACGTCAGCACGGCGCCCGGGGCGATGGCGACGAGCGCACCGAACAACGCCAGCACGCCGAGGGCCTCAAGTACCGGGTGGTCGCGTCGGGACATCTTCGCGCGGGATACGCCGGCTAGGGAGTGAGCTCCGCGAGCCACCGCTCCAGGACGACTTGGACGGCGGCGTCCGCTCGCCGGCCAAGAGCCTCGTGCAGCGTCACCGTCGCCTCCTCGTGACGGTCTCCGAAGGCGAGCCCAAGCGCGCCGGGTCCGAGTTCGTCTCGGCGTAGAACCAGAGCAATCCATCCAGCCACCGTCGGCTCCGCCGCATGAAGCGCGCGCAGCACGTCCATCCTGAACCGCCGCGTCGGGAACCACACGTCAGCGCGGTCCCTGATGATCGCCCTGATGCCCTCGTGGTGCGCGCCGTGAAGCTCGACCCACCGCCGGACCAGCCTGCGCAGCCAGTAGTCGGCCTCGCCGGTGACGGAGCGGGCGGCGAGTAGCCACGCGGCGGGCACGTCGGATGCTTTGAAGGTGTCGAGCTCGAGCAGCTCGAGCAGCGCCACGACGACGGTGTCGTGATGCCCGCGTTCGTGGGAGGAGGCACAGAGCGCGAGCACCGGGCCGACGAGAAGCGCGGGGTCGACGGCGACCTCGCGGGCGGCGATCAGCAGGTCGTGGGCGACCGGGAAGGACTCGGCGCACGCGGACGCGGCGTCGATCGCGCGAAGGGCGAGATGGTCGTCCTCGGAAATCTCAAAGGCGAGAACGCGAGAGAGGGAAGCGGCGCGAGCGCGGACCGGCCACGGGCAGGCGGGGGCAGCGGAAAGATGAATGGCGCGCGACCAGAGGGCGGAGAGGTCGTCCCAGAGGGCTTGATGGTCGGTCGTCACCGACGCGGATACGCGACGGGCATGGAGCGCTCCGGGCGCGCACTACCACCCGCCGAGCGGACGGCACAGAATGCGCGGTCAACGGGACGCAGGTTGGCCGCGGCGTTGCACGACGCAGAACGGCGAGCTGTTGGCGGGGCGCCAAGTTCTGCATCACCAGGCTCGCGCGCAGTTTGACCGCCGACAACGACGCCCCGGCAAACGCTTTCAGCAGCGCCAACACGATCGCCACCCTCAGTGAAAAGGGTCAGCCGAGATTCGGTTCCGGTTTTCGCGTGGGCTGACAGCGGCGCCATGACTATCCGCCCCAAAGAAAATCCTTCAGATCAGTTCTTCGCCACCGGAACCCCGCGAGTGCCCAAGCAGCAAGCACGCTCGGCCTGAAAACGCCGTGGCGCGTGGTGAGGGCAAATGCTGTAGTCGGTCAACCATTGGGACCGATAGATGCAACGCGTCACCATCACGACCATCGAGGCGATTGCGCCGTACCAAGGCCCGAGCGTAGTGCAGGGAATCCGCTTGCGAGCCGTGCGCCAAAAGCTCGCAGTGTCCGCCTGGGGCATGAACGTGCTCGAGTTTGACCCGGGGTGTGCCAGCGGTCCCGATCACGTCAAAGACGGCCAAGAGGACGTCTACATCGTGCTCGAAGGTTCGATCGACCGTGAATATGGGGACGAGCAGCGCACGCTCTCACGCGGCACGTTGGCGCTCGTGCCGCCACACGTGAGGCGCAGATTCATAACAGGGGCAGCGTGCGCGACCTTGTTGGCCCTCGGAGGCACGCTAGGCCAGGCGTATCCGCAGGATTAGCGAGCACGAAGTGGATATGGCTGTTCATCTTCATGAGGAGACAGCGACGCAATTGGCAGCGCGCATCCGAGCGCGTGAGGCCTCGAGCCGACAGGTGATGGAGGCGCACCTAGCGCGAATCGCGCAGGTGAACGATCGAGTCAACGCGATCACGGTCGTTCTCTCAGACGCTGCGCTAGCGAGTGCAGACGCCGCGGATCGGCGGTAGCAGTCGGGGTGTTCACTTGGGCCCCTACACGGCGTGCCGTTCACCGTCAAAGAGAGCATCGACTGCCTCGGCACTGCGACTACTTTTGGGCTCCGCGCACGGCTCGAGGCAAAGCCATTTTTAGACGCACCGGCGGTGGCACGGATGAAAGCGGCCGGCGCGATCCCCATCGGCCGCACGAACATGTCGGAGCTGGGGATCCGCCTTAGCACCGACAACCCGCTCCGCGGGCGGACCCGAAACCCGTTGGATATGCGTGTCACCGCGGGAGGCTCGAGCGGGGGCGATGCGGTCGCTGTGGCGACCGGGATGACTCCGATAGGGATCGGAAGCGACATCGGGGGCTCATTGCGCGTTCCGGCACATTGCTGCGGAGTGCTCGCGTTGAAGCCGACCACTGGCCGTATTCCGAACGCGACCTCATTGGAGCCGGAGGATTACGGAATGGCGGGGCAAGCGATGTTCTCGCTAGGCCCGCTCGCTCGTTCGGTGGCGGATCTCCGTCTGTGTCTTTCGGTCCTGTCCGGTCGCGACATTCGTGACCCACGTTCCGTGGACGCGCCGCTAACTGGCGCCGCCCCAGCTGAACGTCGGGTTGCGCTAGTGACCACGCTCGCCGGTGTTCCGACAAGCACACTCGCCGCCATCGAGCGAGCAGGAGAGATTTTGAAAAATGCCGGATGGACGATCGAACACGCCGAGCCACCTGAGGTCGACCGAGTTGGAGAGCTCTGGCATCGATTGGCCGCCACCGACTTGTCCGCGATCATGCCTCTAGTGCAACCCGCCGTGTCACCCAGCCTATTCGATCACGTGATGCGCTTGTGCCGCTCAGCAAACCTGGACGAAGTATCGAACAACCGGATCCACGAAGAGCGCTCCCGACTCATGCGAGCGTGGTCCCGATTCCTAGCGGAGTATCCGGTGGTCATCGGGCCAAACCTGAGCACGCTTCCGTGGTCGCATGATGCCGACATCGATCCGAAGCTCGGTCTCGGCCTATTGCGACAAGCAACCAGGTTCATCCTGCCCGCCAACGCGCTCGGCCTGCCCGTTGTTGCACTGCCGATGAAGCTCGGGAGCGTTTTTCCGGCGGGCATCCAAATCTATGCGGACTTGTGGCGAGAGGACCTTTGCCTCGAGGTCGCTGGCATTGTCGAACTGGGATTGGGGGCGACCCCGCCGATTGACCCCGTCGCATAGCGTTCCAGCCGGGCCATGCTTTTGGTTAAGCGCAACCTTTGCAGGTCGAGTAGGAAGCGCCGCGGTTCCGAGTTGCCGTGCGTTGTTTGCCCACGAGGTCGCACTTACCTGCAGGGCTTTGGTCCGCCAGGGGCGCCGATTCAGCGGGGCTCCACCCCGCAGTTGGGATTTGACCTAAAACGTCATTCACACGAGGGCTGGCCGCACGCGACACTCGAAGCTCTCTGCTTAGTCAGTGGCGACGGCCTCGACACGAGCCAGCACCCTCGGCCCAGTAATCCGCCCCTACAGGCCGTAATCCATATTCATCGCTCGGCGCATTTCGCGCAGGGTCTGATCGCCGATCCGGTTGGCTTCGTCGCAGCCGGCTTTGAGTGTGCGTTGCACCACGGCGGCAGCGTCTTGGTTCAGCTCGCTGCGGCGAGCGCGGATGGGCGCGAGCGTTTCGTTAAGCGCCTCGGTCACGGCCTTCTTCAGGGCGCCACTGCCACCGTCCCCGATGC
>JBDTJC010000330.1:0-8976 GCA_039936055.1 Polyangiaceae bacterium
CCGCCGCTGTTGGCGTCGTTCCGGCTCGGCGCCGCTCGGCCGGCGTTGTCGCGGCGCCCGCCCGCCCCAGCCCGCTGTTGTCGCCACGACCGCGAGGACGAGCCGTGGGCGCGCCGGTTGCGCGCGAAGACCCACGAGCCCTCCGCGTACCGGGAACGACATGCACCGTCGACTCTCGCGCGGACGCCGAACCATGCCGACCGTCGAGCACCTTCTCGAGCGCTTCGACCACATCGCCCGCAACGACGTCGGATACCGGAAGCTGACGCTCGCCGTGCGCCGCGCGGCGCGCAGGCTGCTCGGACTGCTCGACGAGAAGGCGCGCGACCAGTACATGAACGTCGAGGCAGCGATGCTGGCCCGCGACGCCTACTGCACCGACGCCGTGGCGCAGTGGGCGTACGCGCTCGGACTCCGCGACGGCGCGACGCCGATGCGGAGGGTGCGAGTGAGGAAACGCGCCGTGGCGAAACTCAAACGCCTTCGAGCATCGCGAGCGAAGTAGTAGGGAACCTACTGTGAACAATCCCATTTGCATCGCCCATCACAGCTCGCAGGAGTATAGCCCGCTCCCTCTGTCGTGATGCACTCGCGGAAGCACAGTTCGATGCAGTCGAGCGGCTTGCCCTGTGGCGCTGATGGTAGTGGTCGGTCCGTGCCACCTTGCACGCAGCGGAAGCCGGTGCTGACGTGGCCGTTCGTCTGCTTGAACTTGAGGCGATAGGTAGACTTGAGACGGTTCGGCGCGAAGTCCCATGAGCCGCCGCGCAGTACACCAAGGGCGCCCGTGGGCTTCTCCGCGGGGTCCGTCTGGTCGCCGTGCGCGTACGCCTCTGGGTTCCACGCGTCCCAGACCCACTCCCAGACGTTGCCAGCCATGTCCAGCGCGCCGAACGCGGGACTTTCCGTTGGGGAAAGACCCGACAGCCTGCGTTCCGGAACGGTTCTTCGGGACCTTCGTGCAGCCCGACACGACGGCCTTCAGGCAAGCCGGCTCATCGTTGCCCCATGGGTACGTTCTGCCGTCGGGACCGCGCGCCGCGTACTCCCACTCGGCCTCGGTGGGGAGCCTCTTTGCGACGAACCCGCAGTAGGCCGCTGCCTGCCCCTGGTCGACGCAATTCACCGGGTGGTTCGTGCGGTCGTCATAAAGCGAGTTGCAGAGCTTGCGAAACTTGATGAGCTCGTCCGACTTCACGTCCTCGCCATGGAGGCCAGCGGGAACGCACTTTCCCGCGGCGACGCACTTCGCGTATTCGCCGACCGTGACCTCCGTCTCGTCGATGAAGAACGGCCTTGAGATGGTAACCTTGTGCGGGGGTCGCGCGTCGGGACTGCCGGCGACGTCACCCATTGTGAACGAGCCGGCCGGAACATCGACCATGCCGGGCGGCGGCGGCGACGGCGGTGCAGATGCTGTTGCCGTCGCACTTGGAACGGTCGACGACGATGCCGATGGCGCCTTCTCGGGTAGCTGCGCTTTCTGACACGATGGCAACGCCGCGACCACGGGAAGGAGTGCTAGGAAGGCCAGGAGCCTCATCGCCATAGTGGACACTCCTTGCCGCAGTTGTCCGATACACATTGGCGAAGCGGCTGACCGAAATCATAGCTCGGGTACTGAAGCGTGCAGGACGACGAGCATGTCGTGTCCGCGCAGCCAGCGATGCACCGGTGTAAGAGCGTGCACTTCGGGTCGCCTAGGCAGCTCGACAACTGCATCGAACAGCGGGAAGACACGCAGGAGTCACAACCCGCCCCTGACCCGCCCCCGGACGGGGCGCCGCTACCGCCGGTGCCGCCGTGCCCGCTCGCAGCGCCACCGCCACCGCCCCCTGCGCCCTGCTGCGCCTGTGGCGACGGGAGAAGGTCCGACTGCGCGCAGCGGTAGCGCCCGCTGGTTTGCCAGTCCGCTTCGCAGGCGCTCTTGTCGCCGCAGACCCGCCAATCGACTTGACCGGCCGAGCAAGTCGCGATGATGCCTTCCGCGCAAGCGTTCGCGGCGCCGTTCTGGAGGTCCGCGCAGCTAAGGTCGGGGCCCTCGCGGTTCAAGGAAGAGCAGCCTAAAACTAGAAGAACAGCCAACCAAGAGCGCGCGATTGGGGCCGCTGTTTTGGTAGTCATTGACAGTTGCTCTCCACGCAGCCGTCGAGGCAAGTCTGATATCGAAATGCGTCAGATGAGCTGCAGTGCATTTTGCAGGTGCCGATACACGCGCGCTTCTGCCGCTGCGCCTCCGCGTTCTCGGATTGCTTTTGCTTCGCTGCCTCCTTCCGCTCCTCGGCCTTCTTTGCCTCGGCTTCGCGCTTTTCCTCGGCGTCCTCAGCGGCCAACTCCTGCACTCGCTGTTTGGTGCGGGCGGCGCGCCATTTCTCCAGGGCGGCGTCCCCCGTCTTGATGGCGTTCGCCGCGTCCGCGGCGTGCCGTCCCTTTGGGAATTGCGTGACGTAAGAGCGGAGCGCGCCGCAGGCGTCCCGGAAGGGGCCGTTCGGAGTCCCACCCTTCACCGCGCAGCAATCCACCCAGGCACGCCGAGCGCGGTAGTCGTCTTCGTTCAGAGCACCGCTGGTCGTGGTGTTCCGGTTGATGGATGTCTCGCATGCGACGCCGTTCTGCTCGAATGCGAGCAAAGGGCCGGACGTGCACTCCAGCTCGACGTCCTCGGGCTTGCCCGTCGCACACGTCGCAAGGGCGCCCCGTGTGCCGCCCCACGCTTCCTCGTCGCGAAGCCCAGCCAACCTTGGCTCAGCTCCGGCGAGGAGCGCCCGCGCCTCCTGCGCGTGAGCTCCTTCAGAGTAGCGCTCGAGGTAGCGGGAAACCGGTAAGCACGCAGTGGAAGAGTCGGAGGTAGCGCACGATGGCCGGTTGAGCCGCGCCCACTCGGCCTCGTCGCGAGTAGAGAACAAATCGGTCAGCTCGACCTTGCCGGCTGGCTCGCCCGCCACGCTCACGTCCGCGTGGGCGTCCTTCCGGAACACGATGTCGGCCGGCACCACCGCGTCCAGATTGATCGCGAGCCTGCCATCTGCACCGGTTACGCCGGCCTCGAAAGGCTGCCTTTCTTGCGGGAGCGTCACCAGCACCGGAGCTCCGGCGAGCGGGATCCCCTTGCAGCGAACCCCGCGTTCCACGAACGCCCCGGGCACGTTCACGAGCTCCGTCTTCACGTCTTCGCCGCTCGACCGCGCCACGTCGACGAGCGCGATGGTTGCCAGCGCAGCACCGGCTGCAGCCAGGGACGCGCCGACGAGACGCGCTCCGGTCGGACCAAGCGGATTGTACTGCCTCGCGCTCGCGTCGTTCGGATAGACCTTCGACGAGTCGACCAGGATGACGGCACCCGAGGCGGCAAGCCCCGCGCCGAGCCCCCCGAACGTCCAATCCAGGGCGGCCGAATTGTTCACACGCTTCGCTCGCGTCGTCCGACTCACGCTCGCGCTCTCCCTGACGTCGCACGCCCGCATCGCCGCTATCGAGACCGTAGTGCCGGCCTGCTTGATTGCCACAAAGCGACCTTCTGGCGTCGGCACCTGCTCCTTCGTCGTTTGGAGGGGCGCGTCCTCTGAGCGGGGGTTGGAAAGGCCAACGGTCGCGCACCCGGACGACGCGCAGGCGACAAGCAGCAGTAACGCGGCCCAACGAGGGCGGGCGCCCGAAGGAGCGCAAGAAGCAAGGCAATTCCCCATGGTGCACAAGGTCAGCACAAATTACACCACAGTGTAAATGGCTTACAATTCAGTGAATCGACCCGTTGCGCCGGTCCGAGCAGCCTCGGGGCATGAAGTTCGGCCCAGAGGTCAGGCGCCGCCGGAAGGCACTCGGCTGGACGCTCGAGGACCTCGCCGAGCGGTGCGGGATGACGCCGCATCACCTGTCGGCCATCGAGACCGACAAGGGCGACCCGAAGCTGTCGACCATCATCGCCATCGCCAAGGCGCTCGGCCGCGTTCCTCCGGGTCAGCTGCTCGGCGCGACCGACGGCGTGTCCCCGACAGCGATGGAGGTCGCCCGCCTGTACGACGCCGCGGTCGACAACGTGAAGGACGGCGTGCTGAAGATACTGCGGGCTAGCGGACGAGCGAGACGCTAACCGCCTACTCTCTCGCGGCCCAACTTTAACAATCGGCGTGCCGTACCTGGTGAGTATCCCCCAGGGATGGTTGCCTCAGGTCGGCGGGAAGCCCTTTTTTGCGGGGACGCACGTGCTTCGGCGGTCTCATCAGGGGACCCGGCCGTCGAGCACCCATCCGGTGTGCGCGGGAGCGAGCCCTCTCGCGGAGACTCCTCCGGTCGGGCGACAGATTGTTACGTCGACAGCTCGCGCAGCCACCCTTCGAGCGCAGCGTGCGCGGCCGCGGGCAGCACCCGGAGCAGCGCCCCGCGCAGCGTCGACGTCGCCTGCTCGTGCCGGTCGCCGAACGACAGCGCAAGCGGGGCCGCGCTCATCTCGTCTCTGCGCAGGGCGAGCGCGACCCACCCGCTGGCCGTGGGCTCCGCCGCGTGCAGCGCGCGCAGCACGTCTATCCTGAACCGGCGCGTCGGGAACCAGACGTCGGCGCGCTCCCTCACGACCGCCCGGATTCCGTCGTTCTCTGCGCCGAATAGCTCGACCCAGCGGCGCACGAGCCGCCGAAGGAAGTAGTCCGCCTCGCCGGAGACGGAGCAGGCGGCGGTGAGCCACGCAGCGGGCACGTCGTTGCAGTCCAAAGCCTCGATCTCGAGGAGCTCGAGCAGCGCGACCACCACGGTGTCGTGGTGCCCAGCTTCGTGGGCGGAGGCGCAGAGCTTGAGCACCGGGCCGACGAGGAGCGCGGGGTCGACGGAGACCTCGCGGGCGGCGATCAGCAGGTCGTGCGCGGCGGGGAAGGACTCGGCGCAGGCGGTGGCGGTGTCGACGGCGCGGAGAGCGAGGTGGTCGTCCTCGGAAATCTCGACGGCAAGAACGCGAGCGAGAGAGGCGGCGCGCCCGCGGAGCGGCCGAAGGGCGCCGAGGTCGGCGGCAAGATGAGCGGCGCGGGACCAGAGGTGGGCAAGGTCTTCCCACAAAACATGGGGATCCTGTGTCACGGGACCGAGTACGCGGCGGGCATCGAGGCCTCCGCGGCATCAGCCGTCCCCTATCGGCGCGACCCGCCATACTCCCGCGCCGCATGTCGAGATTCGGTTTTCCCCTGGGGCCGCAGGCACGGGGACCCGAAGGAAGGCCACCCTCCTCGCGGGTAATATCGATACGAGAAGGTACTGGGGCAAGGCGGCATGGGCGTCGTCGTTGACGGCAACGCACTTGCAGCGGGTCGCACTCAGTTCCTGTTACCTGAAGCCGCAGGCCATCCGGGGGTCACGACCTGGTATCAATATCCCTTTCTGGCGAAAACGATGCCAGAGCCATTCAGGGAGCACTTTGCGCCATGACCAACTGAATGGGTCACATCAAGCGACGCAGATGAGCCGGCTGCGTGGAGCGCACCGCCGACGGGCAGCTCGGTCGACTCACCAGCGTGCAGCTCCGGGACGTCGAAGAGAACAATCACTAGCGCCCCGAATGACCAGTGGCGGGGGCGGGAAACAGCTCACAGCGGCGCGGTCCACCTAAGCAATACTCCTTTGGGCAGAAACGCGGCGCTGGCCCAAGCACTTGGCGCAGCCGTCTGTTCATTCCGCGCGGACGCATTCACCGGCCGCGATGGTTGGTACGCGAGGACTAGCGCGTCCAATGCAACGGCGAGCAAGCCGCCGACGGCAATCCCCGTGACCTCCCACTTGATTGAACACGCGCCACTTCGCCCCCCCGTTACGGAGGCGCTTTGGCAGTGGTCGTAGTGACTACCGACGGCAGCACCCAAGAGCGGCGTGACGGCACGCACGCCGAAACTGGCCAGGCCCATCTCCCACTGGCTATGCCCAACATGAACGAGCGGCGCGCCAAGCGCGTAGATGATGCCGCTCGCGCCGTATAGCGCGGTGCTGTCGTGATCCGCAGCCGCAGCCAGGAACAAGCCACCCGCAGCGCCATCGAATGCCAACGTCTGCCAACCATACCAATTGAGCGCGGGGCGTGTCGTCATGTCCTCGCGCGACGCAGACAGCCTGGGTGCGGGTGGTGTGGATGGCTGGTCCTGCGCGACGCTAGGCTGCGCGTAGAGTGCGCTAGCCGCGCCGAACAAGAGCGCTGCGATGAGCGGGCGGAGGGGCATTGATTCTACATCGCGGGGTGGGCTGTGTAACAACTCTGCAGCGCAGCATTTTCGTCACTGCAATAGGGAGCGGACGGTTTTGCGAAATTGGCAACGCATTGGAACGCGAGGGTCGGAAGCTTTGCGACGCATTGAAACACCGACAGCTGCGCACCAAAACACGGGGCACTGTCCGCCAGCAACTGGCTGTCGTTGGACGACACACACTGGTCAATCGTGACCTGCGGGCAAGCTTGAACGGCCGTCTGACATCCCGATTTGATCGCAGCGATGGCGTCGGCATGACTGGGCGCCCCCGCTATGCCGCCTGCGCCGGCGGCGGACGTTTGCCCACCGCCGGCTTCCGAAGCAGCCGCGCCTGCTGCGCTCCCCGCGCTACCGAGCCCTGCGCTACCGCCGCCGCCGCCTGCTCCGGCGGTTGCACCGCCGCCTCCGGCCGCC
This sequence comes from Polyangiaceae bacterium, assembly GCA_039936055.1. Taxonomy (GTDB): domain Bacteria; phylum Myxococcota_A; class Polyangia; order Polyangiales; family Polyangiaceae; genus PMG-095. The sequence goes on from JBDTJC010000330.1 coordinate 6,636, forward strand.
CCGGCGCCAGGATCGTTACTCGAGCACGCGACGCTCCCGAATGCCGCCAAGCACAAGAGAAACGCCACGAGCCCTAGCGCAATTGACCTACTGGACGCACTGCGAAGTGACGTAAGCGGCGCTCGGGAAGAGAGCGATCGGCTCGACGTCGCGGCTTTGACTCGCATCATCGTCATTTATAGCATGGAGTTCGATGGTTGCATTGATGGTAGCGCAAGTCTCGGTAATGAACGACGTCGGGTTCCATGTAACAGTGCCCAACGTCCCTGGAATACTCCAGGTAAATCCGTTGGCGGAAACCGTCCATTGATAGGTGACGTTCGCGGCGTTCGAGAAAGCGGTCAACGTGAGTGGTTGCTCGATCTCCGCGGTTTGCCCTACCCCGACGTTTGGCGGTGCGATGATTTTCGCCAGGAACCCATGCACAGGATCGACGATGATCTGGCGATTGGCCACGCCCAGCAGGCCGGTGCTCGGATCTCTCAAGCCGACCACAATCTTGTGCAGACCTTGCCCGAAGAACTTCGGCTGCAGCATGCAGCCAGGCGAGTTATCGAAGTCCAGGTTTCCCGTTGCCGACGTGGAACTCCACTTGAACAGCGAGCAGTCCGGCTGCACGAATCCGCCGGAGCTCGCCACCAACGGAAGAGGAAATCCCTCGGGGAAATGCTGACCGTCAGCGGTCGGATTCGAGATGAAGATCTGCGGGGCGGTCGCTTGCACGAAAACCGTCAGGGTCTGGTGCGCGACAATGCCGTCAGAGCCGACAGTAGTCGCGGTGAGGCGATGCGTCCCCTTAGTCTTAAACTGCAGGATGCCTGACTGCCCGGACCCAGTCGTGGTGAGCGGGCCGTCGATGTCCGACGTCCACGATATCGTGAGCTGACCCGTTTCGAAGTCTGTGGCGTTCGCTTGCACATTGACCAATTGGGTCAAGTCGAAGCTCGATCCCTCGTCCGGCTGAATTATTTGGAGAGACGTCGGAAGGTCCGCGACTGGACTTCCCGTTTCTACGCAACGGACAGACGCGAGCGCATCCGGGTAGTGCGTGAAAAAACCATCCGAGGCTTGAGTGGCAGACTCGAACAGGCAATGTTCGATTCGGTCGGCATTCTGCAGCGGATCAGCGGCAACGAGTAAGGACGCGATGCCAGCGACGAACGGTGACGAACCGCTGGTTCCGGCGAAGAAAACCCCAAACCTCGAATCGAATGCACCGCTCCCGCTGACCACGGGTTGAACGATGCCGTTGACGAGCGTGAGGCTCGTGTTCGAGATCGCCGTAGTGTACGGCCCCGCGATTGTCTTCATCTCCGAACCCCAATTCGATGACGGATCCCGGGAAGTGGTGTTGATTCCCATGCCCGTCACACAGTCAACCCCATCGTCTTCGCAAGGCGAATATTTGTTAGATTCCCAGCAGGCGATGAAGCAATCCTCGGCATCCACGTCCACCCCGTCGTTGCCAGCTGACGCGAAGAGATTGACGTTTGCGTCACGGGTCCCCTGAGTCAGTTCACTCATCGACGTGAAGATGGTGGCGACCGCCGGGATTACGCTCTGTATACTCGTGCTCATCACTCGCGTGCCACTAAAGAGCCCCACGTCGATGCCGAAGATGATGCCATCCCGTGTAACCGGGATGGAAACCAAAGCAACCTTGGAAACGGGTCCACCGGGCCCTGCGGCTCCGAAGCCGTTTCCGACGTGACCGAAACCAGCGAGCGTCACGTTGGTGCCGTGCGCGAACTCGGGACTTCCGAGGGGCCCGGATTGATCCGTGAGCGTATCTCCGCCGAATGTCACGGACGGAAAGTCCGGGTGGGTCGCGGCGAATCCGGCATCCAGCAGAGACACGTCCACGCTAGCGGCCTTCAATCGCCCGGTGAGTGCAAGGGCCCGCCAAGCGTCGGCGACAGTCAGTTGTTGAAAAATGCCGCTACCGTCGGGCAACGTGTTCCGGCACGGAGGGGGGAAATTCGGGCTCCCCGGATCGGGGTCGCAACTTGCAAACCCCGGCCAGAAGAAGGCATTGGACGTGGCGGGCGGGCCGCCGCCGAGCCACGCGCCATCGGCAATGCTTCGGGTGCTCCAGTCTTCGAGCGACGGGTCCGACGTGAATTTCGAGATCCAGTTCATGGACACATGCCGACCTGCCAGGGCCTCTTCCGCCGCCGCAGCCATCGTCGCCAAGCCAGTTGCGCTAGAGAAAGCGTGCGCCCCCATTGGCCGATTGTCGATCTCCAGAAGACGAGGTAACAGCGCATCCGCCTGCGCCACCGACGTGTCGATACGAACGACCGCGGTCGTCGGGTAGAACTTCACGTCCGCCGGCGGACGA
>JBDTJC010000331.1:0-16697 GCA_039936055.1 Polyangiaceae bacterium
GGGCGATCCTCGCCGGGCGCTGGCAAATTCAGGATTTCATCGGCAACGGCGAAACGGGCGAGGTGTATGGCGTGCGCGACATGCACGGCGCCAGCACCTTCGCGCTGAAGCTGTTTTGGCCGAATGCGCTGGGGCAAGCCGAGATCTGGTCCGCTGTGCAGCAAACGGCGCGCACGGCCTCCGGGCTCGGTGTTGACGGCGTCGCGCGCGCGTATGACTTCGGCATCGACGCCAACTCGGCGCGCCCTTTCTTCGTCACTGAACGCATCTCATGGTCGTCCTTGGCGGACCGAGTGCGCCTACGGGGCCCGCTCACACCCGCCGAAATGTCGACCGCGCTCGGCGTTCTCGCGCGCGCCTTGGATGGCGCACACGCGGCCGGTGTCGTGCATCGCGATCTGAAGCCGGAAAATGTGTTCGTGTCGCCGGACAACGCGCATTGGGTGCGCATCAGTGATTTCGGCGTGGCCTTGTTGCGCTCCGCTTCTCCGCCGCCGCCCGGCTGGGGCGGCACCATCGGCTGGGTCGCGCCCGACGCCGCGGATCCGAACGCGCGCTCCACGCCCGCGATGGACATCTTTTCTCTCGGCCTGGTCACGTTTTTCGCGCTGAGCGGCGGCGCGTTGCACCGCTCCGCACGCAGCACGCCCATCGACCCCAACGCGCTCTGGCTAGAACTGAGCGCGCCGCTCGACTCCGCCTCGTTGCGCGCGCGTGAGCTCGGCGCGTCACTCGATCCGGTATTCGATGGCTGGTTCCAGCGCGCGGTAGCACCCTTGGCGCAAAACCGTTTCAGCTCGGTGAGCGAGATGGCGAGCGCCTTCGACGCGGCCGTACGCACCTTGATCGCGCCGCGAAGCCAGAACGCGGTGGCCCTGCAGGGCGTTGCCGCGGCGATCGCTCAACCGCTGATTTTTCAGCCAGATGCGCCGAAGTCCGCGCCGGCGTACGCGGCGCCCTCCGCGCCTCCAGTCGCGTCGGCGTACGCGCCCGTCTCGGACGAGACACTATCCAACGCGAGCGGCGCGCCTCCAATGAAGAGCGCCGCGCCGATGTTGATTGGCGGTGCGGTGTTCTTGTTCGCGCTCACCGGGTTGGGCTTCGGCGCGCTGTATCATCACCGCAGCGCAGCAGCAGAAGAAGCTACCGCCGCGGCCTTCACGAGTGCGAGTGCGAGTGCGAGCGCGGCCGCGGCGCTATCAGCCGCCAACGTCGCCGTTGCAGCGGCCGTCACCGCCGTACCCGCGGTGCCCAGCGCTGAGCCGCCGGTCGCCGCAGTCGCGCCGACTGAGGCAGCTAGCGTCGAAAACGCAGCGCCGACGCCGGCGGTGGCGGCGTCGAAAGCGTTGGTCGCGTCGAAACCGGCTAGCACAGCGGCCGCCACCGCCACGAAGCCTGCTGCCAGCGCCACTGCGGCAAAACCTGCAGTCACGGCCGCGAGCACCGCTAAGCCTGCAGCGTCCGCTGCGGCGACGGCCAAGCCCGTGACCAAGCCCTCGATCGCGACGCCGCCGAAGAAGAAGTGCGGCAGCACATTCATTCCCTGTAAGTGACGGCGCTGGCGGGAGGCGGGGCGCCGCGGCGCCGCAGGCGACGCTTGGGGCCCCGGCCGCGCGCAGCGGAGCGAGCACGGCCGCCGGGCTGCGACGTGGCGCGTGCGGGGCAACCCTTCCAAACCTAGAATCCAAGTTCGAGCTCGAACTTGGATTTCGCGTTCGCGAGGGGGGTAGCCCGCCGTCAGTGCTTGGCCCAGCGCTCGGCGAGCGGGGTCAGCAGCAGCTCGCCGAAGGCGAACAGGTGGTCGCAATGAGCGGCTTTGTCTTCACCAGAGTAGCCGCGCATGTGAAAACCTTCCCGGTCGGCGCGCGAGATTTGCATCATCCCGGGGCGCGGACCGGGAACCTCAACGCGGTCCACCGGGAGGCCTTCGGTGTCGAGCAGGAACTCGCCCGTTTCCGTGGTGCTGGCGTAGGGCGTTTGAATCGAGGAGTGCGTGACGGCGAACAGCTTGTGACCTGCGATGGCTTCGTCCGCAAAGAGCGTAAACGGGGCCATGGCGAGAGCGCTCACCTTGCGGAAACCCAGCGGCTCGAAGCCGACGTGCATGCCGTCAGCGAGCAACACGGCGTCTACGCGAGCGGCGTCTTTCGCGCGGTCGATGATGTGCAGGATGGCGCCGTACCCGGCGCTCCAGCCGCTGAGCGCGACGCGCTTCGGGGCAGCCGCTGCCGGGCACAGCTCACGAACCGCGACCGTAACGCTGTCCAGCATACGGTCGTAGCTGCCCGGAATCGAATACGGGTCTTCATAGGCGCCGGAGCCGGTGCCCAAGTTATAGATGACGAGGACGCCATTGATACCCGAGCGTTCGAACGCCGTTTCCAGCACCGCGGGCGCGCCGTGGAAGTGGACGAGCAGATCATACGGCTTCGACACCGAGCGACAGCCCGCAGCGAGGGACACCACACGGCTACCCGGCGCCACGCTGCGCTTCGGGGTATCCAGCGCGGGGTCGAACGCCTGCACGGGTTCGGTCAGGCTGAGCCCGAGGGCGTGGTCCAAATCACCCCGGGCAGCGCTGGTGAGACCGGACTTCAGTGCCTCGGCCTTGGCCGGACTCGCCCCGAGCTCCGCGCCGACTTTGCCGACGACGAAGAAGTATCCGAGGACGAGCGCTGCCAATATCCTCATGCGTCAATCTTTATACGGTTCGGAGTTCTCGCGTGTAAAGCGCGTTTTGTGCACCTACAGTCAGACTTATTATGTGCACTTGCCGCTGAAATGTCGGACATGGACACACACTGATTGCGCAAACCACCGTGAATACTGGGCTCGCTAACCACGGGTCGTCACAGAAACACCGAGGAGACTGGAATGTTGCAGCGTTATCGGACTCAGATCGCTGGGGAGTTTCGCGACACCGCGCAGGTTCAACTGATCAAGAGTCCGTTTGATGGCGAGCCGGTAGCCGAGGTAGGTGAAGCGAGCGCATCGGATCTCGAACTCGCGATCGCTCAAGCGCACGAAGCGTTCGAGTCGGGACAACGCCCTGCAACGTATCAACGTGCGGAGCTACTCGAGCGCATCGCGCGCACGCTGCAGGAGCGGTCCGCTGAGCTCGCAGAGTTGATCACGCGCGAGAGCGGCAAACCGATTCGCTATGCTCGTGCAGAGGTAGCGCGCGCTGCACTCACCTTCACGCTCGGTGCGGGTGAGAGTCGCCGCTTGGGTGGTGAGGTGATGCCCATCGATCAATTGCCTGGCACCGAAGGGCGGCTGTGTTTGTTCGAGCGCGTGCCGCGCGGCCCGATTGCTGCGATTGCACCCTTCAATTTCCCGATTAACCTGGTCGCGCACAAAGTCTCGCCCGCGCTCGCGGTGGGCGCGCCGACGATCCTGAAACCCGCTCAGCAAAGCCCGCTGACGGGCCACGCTTTGGGCCAATGGCTGCTGGAACAAGGCATGCCCGGTTACCTGCTCAGCGTGCTGCACATGCCGCCAGCGGTAGCTGAAAAGATGGTCACTGACGATCGCCTGGCAGTGCTGTCGTTCACCGGCAGCGACGGCGTGGGTTTTCACTTGAAGAGCTTGGCCGGCAAGAAGCAGGTGCTGCTGGAGCTGGGCGGCAACGCGCCGTGCGTGATTGACCAGGGGGTGAATCTGGATGCCGTGGTGCCGCGCGTGGCCGAGGCGTGCTGGGCCAACGCTGGGCAGGTGTGCATCAAAGCGCAGCGGGTGTTCGTACACCGCAGCTTGTTCGCGGACTTCGTGGACAAGTTCGTGAAGTTCAGCGAACGCGTGGCTTGCGGCGATCCGATGCGCGAGGAAACCGTGGTCGGCCCGCTGATCGAAGCGCGCCACGTCACTCGAGTGCTGGATTGGGTCCAGGAAGCGCAGAGTGGCGGCGCAAAATTACTGCTCGGCGGACACGCGGAGGGGCAGGTCGTGTACCCGACCATCCTCACGAACACCGCAGGCGGCATGCGCGTCTGCAAAGATGAGGTCTTTGGTCCGGTGGCCGTGGTGGAAGCGGTGGATTCGTTCGACGACGCGATTACGGCCTGCAATCGCTCGCGTTTCGGGCTGCAAGCCGGCATCTTCACGCCGGATGTCGGGCACGCACTCAAGGCCTTCCGAAACCTGCGTTACGGCGGGGTGCTGATCAACGACACCCCCATGCTGCGCGTGGACAACTACCCGTATGGCGGCATGAAAGACTCGGGGTTGGGCCGCGAGGGGGTACGCTTTGCGGTCGAGGAATTCACCGAGCCCAAGGTGCTGATTTTGGCGCCTCCCGTCTGACCGCAATCCTCCGTCAGTTGTGCAAAGCTCGTGCGCCCTTGACCTCATTTGCAGTGTGTGCGACCCAAGATGAATCGTGAGTAAGGAGGAAGCTGAGCGCCCGAGCGCTCAAACGCGCTCGTCGTCCAAGCCGCCACGCCAAGACGGCAGCGAGCCACCGCGCTTGCTGCCTTCGACGCCCCCTCAAACCGACGACATCGATACGGACTGGGGTGCTGAGCCAGCCGCAGCGCAAACAACGCCAGCCAACGAACCAAGCCCGACGCTCAACGCCGCGGCGCTTCTCGGTGCAACGTTCAGCGCCACGAGCACGCCGCTCGCCGCTCCGCCGCCGCCGCCGGCTGCACCGTTGCCCGTCAAGCGCTCGTCTGCGCCGCCGCGTTCAGCGAGCGCGCGCCCGAGTCCGCTACGCTCGCAAACATTGCTCGGCATGCCCGCGCTGACGCTGCGATCAAGCCCACCCGAAGCGCCGTCCGCGCCGCCGCCTGCGGGGGCTTCCGCGACCGATGCGACTGCGACGCCGCTCAGCGCAGCGTCCCCCGAAGCGAGCAAGCGGCAGAGTCCGTTGCGCTCGCGCACGCTGCTCGGCATGACTGCGCCGTTGCCGCTCAATGCAGAGGAACCGCCTCGCGCGGCGACGCCCACGCCAGTGCCAGAAGAGCAGACGGCACCAGGGCGCGCGCGCTCTTCCGTGCCTCCGCCGCCGCTCCCACCGCCCGCTTCGACTCCGCCCGGGCAGCGTGCACTGCGCGAGCAACCGCCGTCCACGCAGCGGGCCGCCGCAAGCGAGTCCAAAGGTTCTGGCCGCGTTCTCGTCTGGCTCGCCGCCGCGTGCGTCGGCTTGGGCGTGCTCGGATACGCGGTATTCCACCGCTCGCATCCGGAGCCCGTCGCCGCGGACGTGCACGCAGCCGCTCCGGCGGCGCCCCCCGCAGCCGTTCCCGCGGCGCCGCCCGCGCCAGAGGTGGCCACTGCGGCCGCGCCCTCTCCAGAACCCGGCCCTGCTCCCTCCCCCGATGCGAGCGCGAGCGCACCGGTCCCGGGCATGATCACCGTCACGGTAAAGTCCGTGCCGCCGAAGGCGCGTATCTTTCACTTCGGAAAACAGGTCGGTGTCGCGCCGTGGGTAGTCGAACTCAAGCCCGGGGAGCACCACGCTTATGAGGTCGGCCTGCCCGGCCGCGTCACGCGCAAGCTCGTGCTGGATGGTACGAAGACCGAGATCACGGTCGGTCTGAATCCAGCACCCGTGCACTAACGCCTAGCGCGCGGGGCCGCGCGAGCGCTGCCTGCTTCTGTGCCGTTTCCGCTGGAAAATAAGGGCAATGCTTGTTCTCCGTGGCACCGGCTGCTACTACGCCGCGAGATTTCGCCATGAGTTCCCTCGCTGATTCGGTCGAACGCCGCCGAACGTTCGCCATCATTTCGCACCCTGACGCGGGGAAAACCACGCTCACGGAAAAGCTGCTCTTATTCGGAGGAGCCATCCAGCTGGCAGGCGCAGTCAAAGCGCGCGGTGAACAGCGCCGCGCCCGCTCGGACTGGATGAAGGTCGAGCGCGAGCGCGGCATTTCCGTCAGCGCCTCGGCGATGACGTTCGAGTACGGGAGCAACACGTTCAACCTGCTGGATACTCCCGGCCATCAAGACTTCAGCGAAGACACGTACCGCACGCTTACGGCCGTCGACAGCGCGATCATGGTCATCGACGCCGGGCGCGGTATCGAGGAGCAGACGCTCAAGTTGTTCGAGGTATGTCGGCTGCGCAATGTGCCGATCATCACCTTCGTCAACAAGATGGATCGTGAGGGGCGGGACCCCTTCGATCTGATGGACGAGATCGAGCAAAAGCTGGCTTTGGACGTCACGCCCGCAAGCTGGCCCATCGGCATGGGCCGCCGCTTCCTGGGCTGCTATGACTTGCTGCACGATCACCTAGTGCTCTTGCAGCGCGTCAAAGATCGCATCGGTGAAGCCGGCGAACAGTGTGAAGGCCTGAATGATCCGAAGATCGATACGCTGCTCCCCGAATACGCGGTAAAAACGCTGCGTGAAGAGGTAGAGATGGCACGCGGGCTATGCCCGGATTTCGACCTCACGGCGTACCGCGAGGGTCACATGACGCCGGTGTTTTTCGGCAGTGCGATCTCCAATTTCGGCGTGCGTGAGCTGCTGCATGGCATCGGGGAGCTAGCACCTTCACCGCGTCCGCAGCCGGCGCGCGAACGCATCATCGTTCCCACCGAAGACAAGGTGACGGGCTTCGTATTCAAAGTGCAGGCAAACATGGACCCGAAGCATCGGGACCGCGTCGCCTTCCTGCGCTTGTGCTCGGGGCACTTTCGCCGCGGCATGAAGCTGCTTCACGTGCGCAGTGGCACGCAGCTCGCGGTGCACAACCCTGTGTTGTTCCTGGCTCAAGATCGCGAGCTCGCGGAAGAGGCGTTCGCGGGCGACATCATCGGCATTCCAAATCACGGCAAGCTGGGCATCGGTGACGCGCTCACCGAGGGCGAGGACCTGCATTTCAAGGGCATTCCGAGCTTCGCGCCGGAACTCCTGCAGCGCGTGCGCCCCACTGATCCAATGCGCGCAAAGCACTTGGGCCGCGCGCTCGAACAGCTCGCGGAAGAAGGCGCCGCGCGCATCTTCAAGCCGCGCATCGGCGGCAACTGGATCGTCGGCGTGGTCGGCTCATTGCAGTTCGACGTGCTCGCCGACCGCATCAAGTCCGAATACGAAATCCCGGTCGTATTCGAAGCCTCCGGGCTGTACACGGCGCGCTGGGTCGAGTGCGATGACCCAGCCGTCATGAAGCAATTTCTAAACGGCAACGAAGGCTACATGGCCGACGACCACACCGGCGCGCCCGTGTTCCTGGCTCGAAACTCGTGGCACTTGGACACCACTGCAAAGGATTGGCCCAAGCTCAAGTTCTTGAAGACACTCGACGCTTGAGCCAGCCCTAGCACCAACGGCCCACGTTTCGCGTCACTCGCCGGCGATCTTCTTGAGCGCGGCGTCTTTCAGCAGATAGCTGGGGGAAAAGATGTACACGGCGGCGTTGGCGGCGTCGCTCACGACGGCGTTCATGCCCGAGAGCGAGCCGCTCAATTCACAGCGGGTGCGCTTGACGCCGGCGCCGTTGGAGGCCGGAACGTCCCACTGTTTGAGCACTTTGTTGGGACCCAAATCGTCGCAGGTGGCGGGCGCGGGCGCCTTGGTCGTAAACAGCTCAATCGTCTTGTCCGCTTCCCAATAGCGAGCGGTGAGTGTGCTAGCACCGGCCGAGCGAGTCGCGGTGCAGAAGCGCTCGTGAGCCTTCGGCTCGGTCGACGGCTTCGGCGCGCCGGCATCCGGGTCATCGCCGTCACACTTGGGCGATACGGAGGCGTGGTCAGGCGCGAGGCGGTTGTCCCCGGCCCAGGTCACGAACGCCTTCAGGAGCCCTGTGTTCAGCGCGGTGCGCGCAGCTTCCGCAGCCTTTGCAGCGGCCGACGCCGTTTGCTTCTCACTGATCTCACGGTCCAACGTGACGAGGGAGGTCTGGTCTTCGCAATACTTGTAGGCGCGATCACGCCACTGCGTAGTCAACGCCGTATCGCCAGCAGCCACGGATTTACGCGTGCCGTCCAGCGCCTCCTGGCACTTCGTGGCGTCCTTCTCGGAGCAGCCGAACGCACTGATTGTCGTAGCCAGAACTAGAACTGCCCCGAGACTTGTTCGCATAGGGCGCATGTAAGCCCGGCTTTCGGGATCTTTCAACTGGCCACCGTCCAGCCCGCTCGGAATCGACGCGGGGCGGAATGCCCGCTTTCAGGCCGAGGGGCCGCTCCTCCTGCGCGGCATTCCCGGTACCCGGCGGCGGCGGGTTCATCGGCATTGGTGACGTGGCGGGCCACGGCCTGACTTCGGGGCTCGTGATGTTGATGGCGCAGAGCGTCGTCGGCGCGCTTGGTCGGCGCTAGCCGGATGCGCCGCAGCGCGACATCGTCGCTGCACTCAACACCGTGCGTCATGACAACATTCGCCATCGGCTACACAACAAAGAGCACCTGACCTTCACGCTCTTTCGCTACTTCCGCGAAGGCCGCTTCGTGTTCGCTGGCGCGCAGGAACTCGCCGTGTACCGGAAGCGCACGGGCGCGATCGAGTTCGTGGAAACGCCCGGTGCTTGGCTGGGCGCCATGAAAGACGTCAGCAAGTTCACCACAGACTCCGAGCTAAAGCTGGAAGATGGCGACTTGCTCGTGCTGTACACGGACGGCGTGACCGAAGCGATGGACACGAAGCGCGAGCAATTCGGGCTGGAGCGCCTGGCCGCGCTGGTCAAGGAAAACGCGCAAATGCCGGCCGAACTACGATGTAACCTGATCCACGACCGCGTGCTTTATTGGTGCGGCCAAGCCGCAGACGACAACGTAACGCTGCTCGTCGCGCGCTACCACGAAGTGTGAGCTCAACTCGCGTCGCCAGCGGCGACACACCCAATGCGAGAGCGGCGGCGGGCGGAAGCCCAGCCCCGCCCAGAACACCATGAGCAAACCGGCGTTGACGTCCAGAAAACTGGTTCAGACCGCTTGCGGGTGCGCACAGGGTTAATAGGCAGGTTATTGCCGGAGCAGCGGCAGGTACTGGGGCAAGCGCAAGTGCGCGTGGCGGTTACCCAGGTGGGCGCGCGCGGGGGCCAGCGGCGTCATTTTTGCGTCAGCGTCGAACAACGGGTCGAGGTTATGTTAGGACGCGCCCGGTCCAAACGTGCGCACGCTGGTCGCGATCATCGCCTGTATCGAGCTATTTCTGGTCGCTTCACTCGGCTGGGTGGCGGTCGTGATCGTCTATTTGCCGACCTTCTGGTTCGACAAGAGGCGCGTGTTGAGCGGCCGCACGCTGCGCCGTGTAGCTCAAGCCGCCGCCACCTTCTCGCCGATGTGGCGCTTCCGCATCCATGGCGCTGTCCCGAAGAACCCGGGCAAGACCGTGTGCGTGAGCAACCACTGCTCGCACACGGACGTGTTCTTGATCTCGCACGTACCCTGGGAAATGAAGTGGCTGGCCAAGCGCTCGCTGTTCAACCTTCCCTTCATCGGCTGGAGCATGCGCCTCGTGAAGGACGTTCCGATTGACCGCGCTTCAGTCTCGGCCGCCAAAGCCGCGCTCGACAAGTGCGCGCGCTGGCTTGAGCTGGACATGCCCGTGATGATCTTCCCCGAGGGCACGCGCTCCAAGACGGGTGAGCTGCAGACCTTTAAGGACGGCGCGTTCCGTCTCGCCATCGACACGGGCGCGGACGTCCTGCCCATGGCCGTCGCTGGTACGGACGAAGCGCTATCGAAGCACGACTGGCGCCCGGGTTACGCGCGCGGCATCCTGACGATCGGCAAGGCCATCTCAACGCAAGGCATGACCCACGCGGATGTGCCCAAGCTCAAAGCCGCTGCCCGCGAGCAGATCATCGCCATGCGCGCCGAAATCTTGCCGCTCACCGTCAGCCGCTGAGCGGCAGGAGCCTCAGGGCTCAATCACGCGGTGCACCACGACCGGTGAGCCCACCATGGGCGACGCCGCGTCCGAAACCACGAAGATGTTGTCCGGGTCCGGCGTGAGCGAGGTCGTGAAGGTGCACGAATTCATGGGCGCCAAGAAGGGCGAGATCACGTTGACACCGAGCGCATCAGCCGGGGCCCGATTGTACAGGAACGCGGCGCTCACCACGGTTTGCCCCGTGACATCCATTAGCTGAGTGTTGGACAGGAATTGATCCATCTCACTCTTGCCGCCGCTCAGGACCACGACGATGCCACCCGCCGCGGCGAACGAGTCAATCACCGAGTTGGTCTGCCAGGTGTTGCCGACAGCAGCCATTTGGCCTTTGGGCGCCGCGGTCTGGTCGTAGATCAAGAACACGTCGTAGTCGCTGATGTTCAGTGTGGCGCTGGCAGCCGAGGCTTTGCTGAGCGCGGTGATGTTGTAGGTCCTGCCGCGCGCCGTCGCAGCATAGCCAATGTCTTGGTCAACCAGGTTGCGTGCGGCGACCGGCGCGTACTCGGTATAGGCCAGGATGCGCACCGGGTTGCGCAGCGGCAAGAGCACGGCATTGCCCATGAGTGCGGTTTGGGCCGTGGTTTTGGCCGGGGTTTGGTAGTCCATGCACGCCAACACCACGTGGCCGACCTGCGCGCCGACACACTTTCCGCCCTGACAAATACCGGACGGACACGAGTTCTCGCACGAGCCGCAGTTGTCTGCGTCGATGTTGAAGTCGACGCATTGGCCATCGCACTGCTTGAGGGGGTCGACGCAGACCAACACGCATTGGTAACTACCCATGCCATCAGGCGAACACGTGGGCGCAGTCTTGGGGCACTTGGTCGCGCAGTTGCCGCACGCCTCGGGGCGCTTGTAGGGCGGCAAGCAAGCCGCGTCGCCGTCGTGCTTGGCGTCGCTGAGTTCGCCGGCATCTAGATTGTCACCGCCGTCGCCACCCGTGTTGCTCGCGCCGCTGCCGGAGTTGCCACCGTTCGCCGAGCCGGCGTAGCCGCTGGCACCTGCCTCGCCCGCTTCAGCGCCGCTGCTGTTGCCGGCACTGCCATCCACGAGCGTGCCCTTGCAGCTCGCCTCCGTGCACGCGACGCCGGGCGCACAAGCGTGCGCGCAACCGCCGCAATTGTTCGGGTCGCGCTGGGCATCGACGCACTGCCCCTCGCAGTTCACGTAACTCGCGCCGCATGTGCCACCAACGATGCCGCTAGTGCCACACGCCGCGGGGAACGCGAGCGCGCTGAGCGCCGCCCAAAAAGCCAGGCGCTTCCCTAGTTTCCAGTTCATTTGGCTCCTGCCTTCGGGGTCGGCTTGGTAGCTCCTGGAAGCGGCGGCTCCTCGTCTTCGGAGCTGGGCGAAGGCGGCGCGCTGGGCGTGGGCGTGGGCGCGGACACCACGGGTGTGCCGTCGGCCTTGAGCTGACGAGTCACCGTAAACTCTACGCGGCGATTGAGCAGCAGCGCGTATTCGCTCTTCTTGTCCACCAGCGGTCTGCTTGAGCCGAAGCCCATCGAAGACAAACGGTCTTGGGCGATGCCGCCCTGTTTGACGAGGAACTCCATGACGGCGCGCGCGCGGTCTTCGCTGAGCTTCTGGTTGAAATTGTCCGCGCCGCGCTCGTCCGCGTGGCCTTCGACCGAGACGTGCGTGTATTCCGGGTGGTCCGCGATGAGCTTCGCCAGGCGCGTGAGCAGCGGGTAGCTGACCTTGCGGATTACGAAGCTGTTCACGTAAAAGTGAACGCGGTCATCGAGCACGATCTTGTCCCCAACGACGCGCACCTGATCTTCATCGGGGCAGCCGTCTTGATCCGCGTAACCGTTGACGGTCTCGGGCTCGTTCGGACACAGATCCTGTGCGTCCGGGATGCCGTCCTTGTCGTTGTCGGGGTCGGGGCAACCGTCGTCGTCCTCGAAATTGTCCTTATCTTCCGCAACGTCCGGGCACTTGTCGGCGGCATCAGGGATGCCGTCCTTGTCGTTGTCGGGGTCGGGGCAACCGTCACCGTCTTCGAAGCCGTCTTTGTCTTCGGGAACGTCCGGGCAATGGTCGACTTTGTCGAGGATGCCGTCTTTGTCGTTGTCCGGGTCGGGACAGCCGTCTGTGTCCTGGAAGCCGTCCTTGTCTTCCGCGTCGTCCGGACACTGGTCAACGTCGTCCAATATGCCGTCGTGGTCGCGGTCGCTGTTCGGGTTCAGGCCCGGGCCGAAATCGTACATCACGTGCACGCCGAGCAGCAGCACGTTCGCGTCATCCGGGCGGAGCGCGCTATCTGGTTGAGTCACGTGCAGGAACGCCAGCATGGGGCCGATACCTTCGCGGCCCTTCTGATCAAGAAAATCATAACCCACTTGGGTATCGAGCATGCCGCGGGTCAGGCCGTTGGTGATGCTCACGCCCAGATCCGCCGCGAGCCACAAGCCGGCCGGACTGTAGAACTGCCCGTGATGTGAGTTGCCGAGCGGACGAAAGCGCAAGCCGACCGCAGCGCTGTTCGCAGTGGCCGACCCACCGCGCGCGAACTTGGGATCAGTCGGTGGGCTGCCTTGACTCAGCCACAGCGTGCCGAGCTGAAGTTGCACGCCGAGCAGGTTCCCAAACGGGAGCTCGGCTGCGACCAAGCCAGATGCGCCCCAGCCGAACTCATCCTTTTGGTAGCCGCTGATGGCGTGCGCAGCAGCCGCGTCGCCGTGCAGGCGAACCGGATCTGCGTGCGCGCCACGCGCGACGAGGAGCCCGCTGCACACGCACAAAGCCGAATAGAATCGGGATAATCGCATCGTCAAGGTCCGCCTCCACCGATACGGCGCCGTCTCAGGATGAGATAAGCCCGGCTCCTTCAGGTCGGTGGGTGGGTGTAGGTGCCCCACAAATAGAAAAGCGCGAACCCCGTCGATTCAGGCGAGCCTCGTTCGTCGCCAGGACAGAGCCGAGTGATTCGGACCTCACCCACCGGAGGAGAGACCAATGCGATTCATGATGATCATGTTCCCGAGCTCGAATGCCGAGGCTGGCGTACTCCCGGACGAGAAGCTCCTGACCGAGATGGGGAGATTCAACGAAGAGATGGTGAAGGCCGGCGTGCTCCTCGCTGGTGAAGGCCTGCACCCCAGCTCGGCAGGCGCGCGCGTGCGCTTCCCGAACGGCAAAGTCCAAGTGAGCGACGGCCCGTTCAGCGAAACCAAAGACATCGTGGGCGGCTTCTGGCTGATTCAGGCCAAGTCCAAAGAAGAAGCCGTGGTCTGGGCCTCGCGCTGCCCCGCCGCCGGCGGCGCGATGATCGAAATTCGCCGCGTGTACGAGAGCGAAGACTTCGCCGCCAGCGATCGGAGTGGTGAGCTGCGGGAAGCCGAGGCCCGCCTGCGCAAGCAAACCGAAGCGAACCGCTAAGTTCGCGCGATTCCGCCGTGCACGAGCAGCACCGATCCATTCACGGAGCCGCTCGCGTCAGGGCCGCGCGGGCTCACCTCTTCGTAGACTTCTTCTTGGCCGACTTCTTCTTGGAGCTGACCTTGGCGAATTCTTCTTGCACGACTTCCGAGACGGCCTCGGCAATCGCGGTGACGCGTGCCACTTCGTGCCTGACGGCATCCATGATGCCGGACTTCGACGCGGCCTTCTCCGCACTCTTGACCACCTTCTTGGCCGTCTTCACGACCTTCTTGGCGGCCTTGGTCACCTTGCTCGCGGCCTTGCTCGTCTTCGCGACCTTGCTGGCCGCCTTCGTCACGGCCTTCTTGCCCGCCTTCTTGGAGACAGCAGGCTTGAGCGCGACTTTGGATTTGGCCTTCGGTTTGGCTTTCATCCCGCGATCTTCCGCCGAATCCGAGACGAAATGCAAATTGCGAGCGAGGGGGATGGCCTCGCGAGTCCGTGCCTTCTCCTGCCAAGGGCTGATCAGGTGCTTCTAGGCGGGGCGCTTCACGTTGGGGTGCTCGTTGTAATACGCGTCCAAGCTCTCCTTGGAGATGCGCAGTTCAATCAAGCCTTCACGTTCGACCTTTGCTTGGCACCCCAAACGCGAGTTCATGCGCACGTCGAAGGCCTTATCCAGGATGTCTTCTTCGTCCTCCTCGGCGTCCGACAGCAAATTCGCCCCAGTTTCGACGTACACGTGGCACGTGGAGCACGCACATACTCCGCCGCAGGCATCACCCTCCGGCGCGCCGGATTGCTTGGCGGCCTTGAGCAGAGTCATGCCGAGGGGCACGTCGACTTCGACGCCGTGATCTAAGAAGCGCACCTTCGTCATCGCTTTACCGCTCTCCGTGCTTGGCCAAATGCGCTTCAACGCCGGCCGCGTGGGCTACACTTTGCTCGATGGTGCCCAATTTCTTTCCGGCAATCGCGGCTTGAATCGCGCGATTCATGCGCCGCCCGGCCCAATCATGCGTGGCGTCGTCCAGCGCGCTTACCGCACTTTCGATGCTCGAGGCTTTGCTGGCGCCGGAAGCCGCGCTGCGTGCGGCATGGAGAGCTTGCTCGACGCGCGCGCGCTCGACATCCGAGAGTAGGTCCGCGTCTGAGGCCAGCGCCTTGTCCGTCGCCAAGAGGATGCGCGTGGCTTCGACTTGCGCGTCACGCAAGCGCCTCAGCTCGAAGTCGCTCTCACCGTGGTCGAGCGCATCGATCAGCATCTGCTCGACTTCGTCGTCGCTCAGGCCGTAGCTCGGCTTCACTTCCACGCTCTGGGTGATGCCCGTCGTGACTTCGACCGCCTTCACGCTGAGCAAGTTGTTCTCGTCAACGTTGAAGCTCACTTCGAGGCGCGCAAAACCGGCGGGCAGCGGCGGTATCCCGCCCAGCTTGAAGCGGGCCAAGGAGCGACAATCACTCGCGATCTCACGCTCGCCCTGCACGACGTGCACGTCGAAGCCCGTCTGATTGTCGGCGTAGGTCGTGAACGTCGCCTTCGCGCCCGCCGGAATCGTGGTGTTTCGCGGCAGAATTTTATCGACGCCGCCACCCATGGTCTCAATGCCGAGCGACAGCGGCAGCACGTCCAAGAGCAGCACTTCACCACTGGAGCGCGCCAGCATGTCCGCTTGTAGCGCGGCGCCGTAAGCGACCACGAGGTCCGGGTCGATGTCCGCAAGGGGCGGCTTACCGAACAGCTCCTCCACATAGGCGCGAACGCGCGGCACGCGCGTGGACCCTCCCACCAAAATCACGCCATCCAGCGCGGAGGCCTCGATGCCTGCGTCACGTAGGGCGCGCCGACACGAGCGACCACTGCGCTCCAAGAGCGGTTGAATCCAGGCGTTGAAGTCCGCGCGCGTAAGGGCGAATTGCACGTCACCCCCACCCTTCTTCGGTAGCTCGAGGCTCACCGGAGTAGTGTCCGAGGCTGCGTCGGTGAGCGCGTGCTTGGCTTGGCGCGCCGCTTGGAGCGCAAGGCTCACCACTTCGGGAGTGCGCGTTTGCGCCTCAACCGCGCCCATGGCGGTGAGCATGCGCTCGGCGACCTCACGGTCCATGTCATCACCGCCCAGGGCGCTATCACCACCAGTACTCTTGACTTGGAACACACCGTCTTCGAGCAGCAAGATGGTCACGTCGAACGTGCCGCCGCCCAGGTCATACACGGCAAACAGGCCGTTTTGCTGCTTATCCAGGCCATACGCCAGGGCTGCGGCAGTGGGCTCGTTGAGCAGGCGCAGCACCTCCAGCCCGGCAAGACGGCCCGCGTCGCGCGTGGCCTGGCGTTGCGCGTCATCGAAGTACGCGGGCACCGTGATCACGGCGCCGCCCACGTGCGTCAGTTGATCGAGCGCGCTCTGCTTCAAGCTCTTCAAGATTTCGGCACTCACCTCGACCGCGCTGGGCGTGAGCTTGCCCAAATCAAAACGCACGACGGAGGCCTCACCGGGTACGAACTTGTATGCGCCGAGCCGCGTGGTTTCGGCATCACCCGCGGCGCGGCCCATGAAGCGCTTCACGCTGGCGATGGTGCGTTCCGGTTCGCGCGTTGCGTACGCCACGGCGCCGCGCCCGACAACCACGGAACCCTCCACCCCGTAGTGCACGACCGACGGCAAGAGCGGCGTGCCATCACACGTGGTGAGCGGCACGGCGCGGCCGTCCCGCACGTGCGCGACGATCGAATTGGTGGTCCCCAAATCAATACCGATGGCCTGCGGCGGCGCTTTGGGATCGAAAATATCCAGCAGCATGGGTGAACTCAGAACAGCTCGTCAGCGATGGTTTGGGCTTCGTCCAAGAAGCGCCGGTAGTACCGCAATTCACCGATTTTTTTGAGGATTTCTGCGACATTCGGGGTGGGCGCTGCAAATTCACCTCCGAGCGCGACTTGCACGCGCGTTTCCTCGCCGCGTGCGTCCGCGATCAGCCGACCGAGCGCCACCGCGTCTTGGCTGCTCCGAATTTCGGCCAGCGCTTCACGCCGCTCCATCACGGCCATCAATAGCGCTGCGGGCGCGGGCGGCTCTTTGCCTTCCCCGCTTGGCACACCGCGCCGCGCGAGCAACGCCTCTGCGCGACGCACAGGGTCCTTCAGAGTGCGAAAGGCCTCATTCACTTCGATGGCGCGACCAAGTGCCATGCGCCGTTCCGCCGCTCCCGCCGCCGCGTGGCGATCCGGATGCAGCGTGCGGCTCAAATCACGGTGACGTTGCTCGAGGAGGCCAATGTCCAAGCTGAACACGGGCTCCATGCCCAGCGCCTCGAACGGATCCAAAGTCAGCGAACCGTGAAGGAGTGACCACAGCCGCAGCTCGATGCTTCCTGCGGGTTCTTGAACTTGAACCCTTGGAACATCAGCGTTTGCTCGTAATCCAACACCGAGCCAGCGAGGTACACGAAGCTCTTCTTATCCACGTAGAAGCGCACACCGC
>JBDTJC010000332.1:0-17354 GCA_039936055.1 Polyangiaceae bacterium
AGGCCACGTTCCAACAAACGATCACGAGCCTGGCGCGCACCATCGACAAGATGGACCGCTACACGTCCGGGCACTCCGAGCGCGTTGCGCGCTACGCCGTAAACTTGGCGCGCTGGATGGGCTTGGACGCGGTGCAGATCGAACACGTGCGCCATTCCGCGCTGATGCACGACATCGGCAAGATCGGCTGCGTGATGAACCTGAACAAGACCGGCAAGCTCACGCAACCAGAGTACGAGGTGTTCAAGCGCCACCCCACGTACGGCCGCGAGATCTTGGACCCGATCAAGTTCTTGCAGCCGGTGATCCCCGGCGTGCACTTGCACCACGAGCGCTGGGACGGCCGCGGCTACCCGCTCGGCCTCGCCGGCAACGACATCCCCCTGATCGCGCGCATCATCGCCGTGGCTGATACGTACGACGCCATGACCAGTGACCGCGCGTACCGGCGTGCGCTGCCGCACGAGGTCACGGTGAACGAAATCCTGCGTTGCTCGGGCTCGCAGTTCGACCCGGATATCGCCAATCTTTTCACCGAGCAAATCGACGGAATGCGCACTGAACTGGTCGATTCCGGCGCTACGATTCCGGAATGAGCGAGTCGGCATCCGGAGCGCAGCGAACACCAAACCCGTCCCAGCGAACGCTACGCGCCGTGTGGCTCGGGCGCGCCGCTTACGAGCCCGTGCACGCCTTGCAGCATCAACTGCAAGAGGCGCGCAAAGCTCGCCGCATCGGTGACATCGTTTTGTTTGTCGAACACGAGTCGACGATCACGCTTGGGCGCGGCGCCACCGTGGACCATTTGCTGACGTCCGAGGTGGCGCTGGCGGAAGCGGGCATCGCGGTGGTCGCCACCGGTCGCGGTGGCGACGTGACGCTGCACGCACCCGGCCAACTCGTCTGTTACCCAATCTTGGATCTGCATCCGGATCGCATGGACGTACGTCGCTACGTCAAAGACTTGAACCGCGTGATGATGGCCCTGGCTCAAAGCTACGGCATCCACAGCGGCGTGATCGAGAAGTACATCGGCTTGTGGGCAGACCTTGCGGCCCCGAGCGCGTGGTCAGGCGTGGAGCACGCGCGTAACCCGGTGAAGATCGGCGCCATCGGCGTGCGCATCTCGCGCTGGGTGACCATGCACGGCTTCGCCTTCAATTTGAGCACGGATTTGTCGCTCTTTCGCCTAATCATCCCGTGCGGCATCACGGAGTTCGGCGTGGCCTCGGTGGCGTCACTCACAGGCAGCGCGCCCAGCGTGGAGAGCGCGGCGGAACGCGCCCTGCCAATCGTGGCAGAGGTATTCGGTTATCAGCTCCCTGAGCTGGAACGAATCGGGCTGGAAGATCTTGCCGAGCGCGTCGCGACGATCAACACGTTGCCGAACGGCGTGCCCTCGGACGCGCCGAGCACTTCGCACGAGAAGCCCGCGCCGTTGAGTTGAGCGGTAAGCTCGCGCGCGGGGCGGTAGTACCGCTCGGCGCGACCACGATTGTACCCTGATACTTTGGCGAGCCACTCGAACGCGCGCGTGGCGGCGCTACGCGACCGCTGGCTGTGCCCCGCGTCCAAGTCGCGAATCAAGATGCGACCACGCGCTACGCACGCTGCTGCGCGGCGCAGCACCTCGTCTTGTTCCGCGATCGGCAAGTAGTGCAGGACGTCCGCCAAGAGCAGCGTGTCGGCGGCTCCTTCCAACGCCAATAGGTCTGCTACTTGGTACGCCGCGTCCGTGCCGGCAGCGCGCTGTGCGAGCGCTATTTTTCGGGCATCGGCGTCGAAGCCGCGCAGCGCCGTCGTGCCGCCCAATTCATGCAAAAACAGGCCAAATTGCCCGCGGCCGGCAGCGGCGTCCAGCACGCGCCCGAAGTCACGAGGCAGGCTGGCGAGCAAGCGCGTCAGCGGGTCCCAGCGCAGCTTCGATGCGACGTAAATGCGGTCGGCAATCGGCGCGCTGCGGTAGCGCTCGACCGTGCGTAGCAACGCGGCCTCGAAGGCGTCTTCCGTCTCGGCTGGCTCGACCTCTGATGGATCGCGCGCGACGCGTCTGCTCGCTACCGCGTACGCCAGCGCGCTCCCGATCGCAGCGAGCCCCGCTCCGACGAACAAACTGCCGACCCCTGCCTGCCAGAGAAACCCCAACACCCCAGTCTGCTTCGCCCGGGCCAATGTGAAGGCTGCGTGATGCCCCGTGGTCACGAGCGAGCCAAGCTCGACCTCCAGTGTGACCAGGAACGGCGCCACGAATGGATTGGAGATGTTCGCGACCAGGTAGCACAGCAGCAGATCCAGACCGAACGGCAAACAGGCCAAACAGCAGAGTAGGAAGTGCAACCCGTACAGCGGCAAGCAACCGATGAACAAGCCGAGCGCCACCGCCAGCGCCACGCGCGCAGGGGAGTGCCGTGTGCCACGCACGCGCCGCCAAATTCTAGCCAGCGCGCGGCGCGCGGCACCCTGAGTCATGCCGAGAGGCGTCTCCCGCTCAAGCCGGCGGAAACAGGGACTTTCGCCGCTGAGTCTCGGCGATCTTGACGTACATCTGTGCACTCTTGTGCTCGGCATCGATGGCCAACACGGCTTCGAATTCGGCGATCGCCGCGTCGAATTTGCCCTCCGACAACTTTGCTACGCCCAGCAGCACGAGGGCGGGCACGTACGTCGGGCTATGCTGTTTCACTATCTCGAGCTGCTCGCGTGCGCGCTCCTTGTGACCGGTGTCGCGATACTGCTGCGCCAAGCGTGTGCGCAAATCAGCAAACGTCGGGCACAGCGCAACGGCGCGCTCGAGTTCCATCACAGCCTCCGCAACCATGCCCGCGTCTTGATAGGCTTGGCTGATCTCCGCGTGCATGTTGGCGATCTTGCCCATCGCGAACGGGTCGGCAGGGCCGTCACCGCCGGCAGCGCGACCGCGGATGCGCGAATAGATCTCGCGCGCCGAATCGTACTTACCGAGGTCGTTGTAGGTGACCATCAGGTTCAGCTGCGCTTCGGTGTAGTTCGGGTTTAGGCTGACTGCCTTTTCGAAGTACTCTTCAGCCTGAGCGAAGTCGCCCTGCGCATGGGCGATCACGCCCAGCATGTCGAACACGTCCGCGAAGCGGTCGGTCTGCTGGACGACCTGCTTGAGCAAGTACTCCGCCTTGTCGAATTCACGCTTCTGGTAGTGCTCCCGGCCGAGCAGAAGCAGCTGCTTCAGGTGGTCGTCCATGGCCAGGCAGTCTACACCGCGAGACGTTTTTTTTAAGTGTTCGTTATCGTGAATGAATTTTGCACAGAAGCGCGGGCTCGGCTTGCCCCGCTCAGGGAGCGCTGCTACCTCGTGGCGTGCCCTCTTCTCCGGGAGCCGGGGGTTCACGTCACGTAGGTCGTGTCGTGGATCCTTCAGTCCGCGACGACGGAGATCCTGAACCCGATCTTCAATTAACGTCGGAACCCGCTGCCACCGACGCGGCGCCAACGGACGACTCCATCCTGCGCGCCGCTGGGGACGGAGCCGCGGCCGTCCGCGAGCGCCTCATGGCCCGCGCCGAGTCCGCACGAAAAGACACGAGCCGGGAGGCGTCGGTGCAGGGCGGCCTGGACGAGGTCGGTCGTGAGAGCGAGCGAGATGCGCTCGACGGCGAGCTGGACGTCGTCGGTGCGCCCTCGTTCCGCGCGCCCTCTTCACCGCTTGCTGCGCGCGGCCCGACGCAACTTTCGCCGACGCTGATTGCCGTGTTCGGCACGCTGATCGGCATCGCGACGGTGTTGTCTTTAATCGCCTTGATGATCAACATCGACCGTCACAAGGCGGGCGTGACGAACGCGCGCGTTGCCCTGCCATCGGCAAGTGTAGCGGTCGCAGCACCGGTGGAGGCGCCACCGACGCCGAAGCGCGTGCGCCAAAAGGTGCCCGGGCCGTGGCGCATCACCGACAGCAAGGGAGATAGCAAGCTACGCATCATCGACGGCAAAGTCGGCACGGATCCTTTCATCAAGGCGCTCACGGACACGGGGGTGGAACAGAAGGAAGCCTTCCGCGTCATCGCCGCCATGAAGGGCGTGCGTGACTTCGACAAGTGCGCCAGGTCGGACAAATTTAGCGCGCTGATCGAGCGTAGTTCGACGCGCTTGAAGGCCTTCGAATACACGGTCGGCCCGGAAGCGATCTACCAAGCGCGCGAAGGCGACGACGGACGCCTCACTGGCGCCAGGCTAGACCTCAAGGTTTCACGCAATCAGATCGCGGGCGCGCTGGTGTATGACGGGCATGATTTCGACGCTTCTGCTGAGCACGCGGGTTTCGATGCGGGCCTCGGCCACGTCGTTGGGTTGGCCTTGCAAGGGCACATGTCCATGGACGAACTGGAGCGCGGCGACACCGTGCGCCTGATCGCGCAGGAAGTGACGGTGCTGGGCGACTTCGCGCGCTACACCGGCATCGAGGCGCTCGAGGTGCGACCTGCCAACGGAAACGCGACCCAGAGGCGAGAAGTCTTGCGCGTGTACTACTTCGACGACCCGACGCTGCACGGCTACTACGACGCTTCGGGGAAATCGCCATTCGAGGGCGGTTGGCGCAAACCCATCCCCGGCGCGGCGGTCACTTCTGCCTTCAATCCGCGCCGAATGCATCCGATCTTGCACAAGATCATGGCGCATTTGGGAACGGACATCGGCGCCCCAATCGGCACGCCGGTTGGCGCTTCTGCGCCCGGCACGGTGAGTTACGTCGGCCCTGGTGGCCCCGCGGGCAACTTGCTCAAGATCATGCACGCGAACGGCATCGAGACGGGCTACGCGCATCTGTCGCGCTACGCTCCGGGTATCAAGGTCGGGGACATTGTGAAGCGTATGCAGACCATCGGCTTCGTCGGCTCCACCGGGCGCTCGACGGGCCCGCACTTGCATTTCAGCGCTCAACGCGACGGCAAGTTCTTCGACGCCGAGACTCTGAATCTAGACGGCATGCGCGTGCTCAGCCAGCAACAGCGCGACACGTTCTCGGCGGTGGTCGCGAAATACAATCCGCTACTCGACGCGATCCCAGTGCCGCCGCCACTCCCGGCCGCGGAAGCAGAGGCACTGGCCGCCGCCGCAGCTCCACGCAGCTCCGCTACGCCCGCGTCAAGCGGAGCCGCAGAGGATCCGGGGCTGGCCGAGCCTGCGGGGGAGGTCCTGGAGGCCGCCAGCGGAAAGCCACCGACCAACGCCGCATCGGCACCTGCGGGCAGCGGGAAGCCCGGAACTTCAGTCTATTTGAGCGACAAGGAACTGCTCAAGATGCAGTCCGCGACGGACGAGGGAGAGGTCGCGGAGTAACGGAAAGCGTCAGCACGAACGTGCTGCCGTGTGGCTCGCTGTCCTCGACCCAGACATCCCCACCATGCGCATCGGCGATGTGCTTGACCAGCGCGAGCCCAATGCCGCTGCCGCGCACTTGTTTGCCGAGCGCGCTCTTACCGCGCACAAATCGCTCGAAGATACGCCGGCGATCTTCCGGTGCGATGCCAGGCCCCTGATCCATGACGCGGATTTCGACAGCTTCATTGCGCTGTCGAACGATGACACTGACGACTTCCCCGTCGGGCGCGTACTTGAGCGCGTTGTCGACCAAGTTGATGACCGCGATCTCGATGGCGCGCTCGTCCAAATCAACCAACGGTAAGTCGTCCGACGTGTGCAGCTCGAGAGCGACTTCGTCGCGCTCTGCGCGCACGCGGCACGCTTCCACCGCGCGCGCGACGACTTCACCGACGCGCCCGAGGCTGAACTCATAGGCAGCCTTGCCACGTTCGACCTTGGCGAAGTCCAAGACGTTCTCTATCAGCGCGCCCAGGCGCTCGCTTTCACTGACAATGATCTGCAAGTATTGCCGGCGCTTTTCGTCATTCTCGACGCGCCCGCTCTGCAATAGCTCACCGAACAATCGCACTAACGAGAGCGGTGTCTTCAACTCGTGCGACACGTTCGCCACGAAGTCACTCTTCAAGTTGGACAGCTTTCGCTCGCGCTCGGCTGCCACCAAGATGACGGCCAAACCCGCGATCACGACGATACCCGACAAACCCACGAGCACCATCTCCAGCACGCGGCGGCGCGCCACGGCCGCTGCCAGCTCTTCGGCGGAAGTCATGGTGACGTTGAGCGTCCACTTGTACAGCGTGGTTTCGAAAGGCCGACCCAGGGTCAGGCCGCCACGACTCAGCGGCGGGCCGAACACAATGCGCCCTTCGCCGTCGACCACGTTGACGCGGCTTTGCTGAGCGTCAGAGTACAGCGTCGGAAACAAGTCGTGCACGATGCGCGGCACGTCGTGCCACACCACGACCAAGTAACGCCGTCCGTCGTGGACTTGCTCCCAATGGCTCAGCAAATACGCCTGACCGCGCACGCTCTTGTGCACGTGTCGAAGCTCGTCCACCGGTTGACGGTCGAGCTTCATTTCGCCGAGCATGGCGTGCACGAGTAAGTGCGTGAACCGTTCGTGCTCGGGGCCCGGCGCGCGCGAGGCCACAGCAACGACGTCGTTGCCCGGTGAGCTCAGGTCCAAGAGCAGAACGGCGCGCACGGTGGGCGTTTGCAGTGCGGCTGATTCGAGCCATTTCGAACCGAACCCCTCGCGCTCGGTGACGTCGATCACGGAGCGTACCGCGTTGTCCTGCTCGATGATGCGCTTGTCGAGACGGTCGGCCTTCTCGTTCGCCAAGAGCAGGGTGGCCTCGATGACCGACTGCTCGCGCAGCCTTTCGAGCTGAAAGCTCGACCGAAACATGACGATCACGAGCACGAGCACGGCGAGCACGATGACCGGCAGCAGCAGGAACGTGAGCAAGCGCTCGCGTCTGGGTCGGTCGGCCATGGGCCGGGAGAGTAGCTGAGAGCTCCCGGATGTGTTTGGCGATCTGTTGGGTTGTCGTTCCCCGGTGGGTGGGGCCCAGGCGCTTGCATGCTCCTGGGCCACTGAGGTCCGCCGAGAGATCGCAGGCGCCTGGGCACCCCTTCGGGTATCACGAAGCGCGTCGGTCAGCTCTCGTTGGCTTCGCCTTTCAGTCGCAGATCGTGATCTGGCCTTCCAAGAATCTTGGTGTCGTTTTTTCCGGGCAGGCTGCGCATAGCCCTATGGGGAAGCTCAAACCCGAGCGAGCACGACGTCAGCGGCTAGAACGAGCGGCTTCGTGCTCAAAAATTCGGCGAATTGAGCACAAATGTAGTCCAGCGCATTCACTTCGGCGGCGTGGAAGGGCGCGTCCCCCATGGGATTAACCAGCTCAATCAGCCCCAAATAGCGACCGCTCTGTTGTACGGCACCGACCAGCGCCGCCCTCGGAGCGACACCGACGACTTGCCAACGCGGGCCCTGGAAGCGCGGATCATTCGCGGCGTCGGGGACGGTTACCGAGCGTGGACTCCGCATCACGGCCTTCACGAACGGATCTTGATCCGGCATGCGCTGCAGCAGCGCCGCGCTCGCGTTCGGCCCCTTGGCGCGCACGACCACGAAATGTCCGGTGTTGATGTCGAAAACGTGAATCAACACGCCTTCACAGGGCAGCATTTCATTGAGCACGGACAACACGAACTCAGCACCCGCCGCGAAATCACGCTGGAAATGCAGCTCGTGCATGAAATCAAACAACTCACTGATCAGGTCTTCACCGGCCGCGCGACGACGACCGATGGCCAGGCGCGGACGCGACGCGCGCTCCTTATCCGGTGACGACTTGCGCGCAGCCGGGGCAGCGTTGAACGGGGTGGCTTCGAAATTCAGCTCGAACCCCGGGGCCGGCGCGGGCGCGACAACAGCGGGCTCTGCCGCAACCGGCGGAGGTTCCGCAACGAAAGGCGGCGCAACCGCCGCAACCAAAGGTTCGGCCACGGCCGGTGCGGGTTCCGCGAACGCACCCGCTGGCGCCGTGAGCGTCACCATGGGTGATGGCGCGAGACTGGGCGCGCGGGGTTCGACCGACGCGCTCACCGGCGCCGCCGTGGGCGCGACCGAGGTGGGCACCGGCAACAAAGACAAACTGGCCGCGGGCGGAGCGGCTGTATTCAGCGCGACGCCCGCGGCCGGCGGAAGCAACGACGCCGGCGCGGCCGGCACCTGGGACATTGGCCCGATCGGCGCGTCACCGAAGGCCGGAAACGCGAACACGGGCTCGCCTCGCCAGTCCTTCCACGCGAAGGTGCCGAGTGGCGGACGCTCTGGGCGGCGCTTGAATACGTGATCGAACACCGCCAGCTGCACGAATTTGCCGGCCGCGCGATCCTCAATGGTGGCGCGGGTGGCCCGATAACGATCGAGAAGCAACGCCTCCACCTGGCTTCGTGTGGCGCCGGGCGCTACCACAAACGCCAGCTCTCGGTACGTGATCGGGCTGTCCGGGCGGGGCTCCTCGGAACGCTCACGCACGACCTCGTAACTGAGTAAGCCTTCCGCGCTCGACGCGCCGACCGCGGCCGGTGCAAGCGACCCCGGCGCCGGGGGTGCCGGAGGCACCGGATCATCAGGTACGAGCATCTGTTGGAGGCGCGGCGCGGCGTCGGAGACGCGCGGGGGATTGACTGAGTTGGGGCGGCGCGGCGAATACGACCCAGGGCGAGGTACCAAGCTGGACCCGGCCCCCGATGCCGCCAGCGAAACGGGCGCGACCGAAGCCTTCACCGACTCCACAAGCCGATGGTTGCTGCCGCCCTCGGCAACAGACGCGACCACCGCGCCAGACGCGACCGGCATGGTCGTCGTCTCGCTGAGCGCGGAGTCAGCCGGCGCTTGGTTCACGAGGTAGCGAAGCCGGAGTGCGGGATCGACAGCGCGGTAGCCGTTATCCAACAGCTCGATCGAAAACTGCGACAATGCGCCGGTGTCGCCGCGCAGCTTGCGGGCTTCCTGCAATGCGGCCTGCCACTGCTTCGCGTCGACGCAGTACTTTTCCGCGAGATTGCTTTCCCCTACGCGGGAAACTTCAACGAACCAACGCATATCCGTTTCGAACTCGAATCCACTGCTAAAGCCAGCAACCAGTAGAGCCCCTCCCTGCGGCTCCTGCAAGCTCGAATGGCGCGAAATCAGTTGCGCATCGCAAAGAAATTCGGCTCATTTTTCGCGCTTCGAGTGTTTCACGATTCCATTGCTCCCCTGCCTGGGCCGCCCACGCTCCGGGTACCCCACGCCCTTGCGCTAGTAAGGGCGGCTTTGTAGGCAGGAAACTACACTAAAATCGGAACTGTCCAAGTCTGCCTCAGGCGATGGTAAATGGCGCGCGGCGCCTATGGCCGAAATAGAACATCCGGCCTCCGCGCCCCAACGCTTCGCTGTAAAGCGTGCGTTCACACGGTTCGAACCCATTCTTTACTTGGTGTTTGCGGGCGCTTGCACGCTGCTGGTCGCATGCCGCTTCTATGCTTCGCTCAAGCTGCAAACTTTGTACGCCTACGCCTGGGCGCGCCCCGATCTGTACCAATTCTTCGCGCGCGAGCGTGTGCTCGGCACGTGGTCCGCACCCCTCGATGACGTGTTCATTCATTTCGATTTCGCCCGCGAGATCGCGCGCGGTCATCCCTTTCAGTGGTCTGAGGGCGCCGGTTATTCTAGCGGTGGGACCAGCCTGCTGTATCCGTTCGTGCTGGCCGCAG
Organism: Polyangiaceae bacterium; assembly: GCA_039936055.1. GTDB lineage: Bacteria > Myxococcota_A > Polyangia > Polyangiales > Polyangiaceae > PMG-095. Next base: position 9,625 of record JBDTJC010000332.1, read on the forward strand.
GCTACGCCATCGGTTTTCGCAAGCTCGAACTGATGGCCTGGGCCGCCATTGTGGCGTGCGTCTCTGTCTTTGCGTTGCTGGTTGCTGCTCGGCGTTTGTGCGGCGGGCTGCCGCTCTGGGTCAGCTACCTGTTACCGCCCGGCGTGTTGTGTGTCGGCGCGCTGGATTGGTCTCTATTCAGCGGCATGGAAGTCGCGCTGTTTCTCGCGCTGTGGGGCGGCGCCCTGATCGCCTGGGATGATTTGTCCGCAGCGGCGCGCGTGCCCGAGCGCGCGCTCGGCAAGCCTGCCGTGCTGCTGGGCCTTTGGGGAGCCTGCGTGGTGGCGACTCGGCCGGAAGGCGCGGCGGCGCTGATCGTGCTCGCAGGTTCGGCGGTTTGGCTGGCACGTGCGCGCGGTAAGCGTGAAGCACTGAGACTGCTCTTCCTGAGCGGCGCGCCCGCGGCGCTCGTGCTCTTGGCTCACGGCATTGCCAACCGCGCGCTGACCGGGGAATCCACCGCCGCCGGCGCTTTGGTCAAGCTGGAGATCGACCACCCGTTCATGACGCCGCAAGCCGTCTGGGACGCTTGGGTATTTCACTTCAAGTATCAGGTGCTGCGGGTCACGCAGTACCACTTTGCGGATCTGCCCGCGTTCGGTTGGATTGCCTGGGCGCTCGCGGCAGCGCCGTTGTTTTTCCGAAGCACGCGCCGCGCTGCACTGGTGCTCTGGGCAAGCGTGCTCAGTTGGATGATGATCGTTGCTTTTAACGGCCAGGTCCGTTGGCAAAACGAGCGCTACACCATGCCCGCCGTCGCGTGGCTGCTCTTGGCGTCGAGCCTCGGCCTCGGCGCGCTGCTCAGTCACACCGTGCGCACGCGTTTGCGTTGGAGCCTCGCGGCGTCGAGCCTGGCGCTGGTTGCGACCGGCTTCTTCATTGCCCATCAGTTGCCGCGCTTTCGCGAACAGGTTTGGTTCTTCGGCCGCGCCTCGCGCAACATTTTGGATCAGCACCTGACCGCAGGCGCCTTGATCCGCCAAGATCCAACTCTGCACGCCAAACGCGTGCTCGTGGGCGACGCGGGCGCCATTCCGTACGCCTCGGACGTGCCCGCGTTGGACGTGATCGGCCTCGGTGGCTATCGCGGCCTGCCTTTCGCGCGCGCTACGCGCATCAACATCGCCGCAGCGATCGAATTGATCGAGCGCATCCCCTCCGCAGAGCGTCCGGATCTGCTCGCCATCTACCCCGGCTGGTGGTCGGATTTCCCGCTCTGGTTCGGCACGCGCGTGGCGGAGGTGCCGGTGCGTGGCAACGTGATCTGCGGCGGCGCGAGCGCGGTTTTGTATCGCCCCCGTTGGGAGCCTCTGGACCGCAGCGGCGTGCCCTTCTCACTACAACCCGGCGAGCGCGTGCTGGACTCTGTCGACCAAGCGGATCTAGTCAGCGAAAAAGAGCACGGCTACAAGCTGTCAGAGAAGAACATCGGCTTCGTGTTCATGAAGCTGCTGGAGAACCCGAGCCGCCCGCGCGAAGACCTGTGGGACGCCGCGCGCGTCGTCCCTCCAGGCGTGAGTGAGGCCTTTCAGCTATCGCATTTGGAGCCAGAAAAGCCGCTCATTTTGATCGTACGCAGCGCGCCCACGGCGGTGACTGACTTCGACGTCACCCTGGCCGGTAAAGTGGCAGGTCACGTGCACCTCAACCCAACCGACGGCTGGGTCGAAACGCGCGTAACGTTGCCCGCACCCCACGCCGATAGCGCCGCGCTCGGCTTCGCGCCGGGTACGAACGAGCGAGCGCTGTTCCAAGTCTGGGCGGTAACCGCGCCTTGAGCTCACCGTACACGACGTTCGGCTTGCCGCCGGATGGCGTGGCGTGGGCTGCGCTCGCGGCCGCCTGCGCGCTCGTTCCGCTGCTTCACACGCGCACTCGGCAGGCGCTGGGCATGCTCGTGCCGCAGCGCGTGTCGGTGTCGGCGTTGGTCGTGTGCGCAACGCTTTTGTCCGCCGGTTACGTTGCTTACTACCTGCGTGGCGGCCCGCGCATCATTGATGCGACCAGCTACTACCTGCAGGCCCGCGCCATCGCGCACGGCTATTTCGCGTTCCCGGTGCTCTCGCCCAGCGGCGCGTTCCGAGGCCGATTTCTGTTGGGAAACAGCCCGCACTCGCTGTCCGTGATTTTTCCGCCTGGCTACGCCGCGCTGCTCGCGCTGGGCTTTCTGGTGCACGCGCCGCTCGCCATCGGCCCGCTCCTGGCGGGTGCCGTCGTGGCTGTCACGTACGCTTTGGCAAAGGAACTCACCGAACGCGAAGACATCGCGATCGTCGCTGCGGCACTCTCGGTACTGTGCGCCGCGCTCCGTTACCACACGGCGGACACGATGTCGCACGGCCTGTGCGCGCTCTTGCTGTGTACGGCGGCATGGCTGGCGGTGCGCGCGCAACGTTGGGATGCTCTGCTGTGCGGCCTCGCGCTCGGCTGGCTTTTCGCAACGCGGCCCGTGTCGGGCGGCGTGGGCGTGTTGCTCGCACTGGCCTTACTGCCACGGAGCGGGCGCTCGTGGTTACTCCTTACGCTCGGCCTCGTGCCCGGCTCGGTGCTCCTGTTGCTCTATCAACACGCAGCAACGGGCAGCTATTGGCAATCGACGCAGCTTTCCTACTATGCCCTCGCCGACGGCCCGGAGAACTGCTTTCGCTACGGATTTGGCAGAGGGATCGGTTGTTTTTACGAACACGGCGAGTACGTCCGCGCGCGCCTGCCGAACGGCTACGGGCCGCGCGAAGCGGCCGCGGTCACGGGACGACGACTCGCAGTTCACTGCATCGACATTGCCAACGCCGCGCCGCTGGCGCTGCTCGTACCACTCGGTGCCTGGTTGGCCCGCTCGGCGCGCGGTGTGCCCGCCATCTTCTTGGGTTGCTTGGGCTTAATCTGCGCGTACGCACCCTTCTATTTCGATGCCAGCTATCCCGGTGGCGGCGCGCGCCTGTTCGCGGATGTGTTGCCGCTCGAGCACGTGCTCTTGGCGATCGCCATCGTGCGCCTGCGTTTGCCGATCGTCGCACTCCCGCTGTCGTTGCTCGGCTTCGCGCTGCACGGAAGCTTCTCCCATCGCGCGCTCGCCGAACGCGAAGGCGGCCAGCCCATGTTCGACGCGCAGCAACTCGCGCGCGCCGGTGTCTCGAGTGGTCTCGTCTTCGTCGACACCGATCACGGCTTCAACCTCGGTCACGACCCAGGTCAATTCGACGCCACTCAGCACCTACTCGTGGCCCGCTATCAACACGACGCGCACGACTGGCTGCTATGGAATCGGCTCGGTCGCCCAGCCAGCTATCACTACGTGTACAGCGCAGCGCCGCACGGCGCCGCCGTGACTCTCGTGCCGTTCACCCCGCCCGAATCGGGCCGCTTCGAGGCCGAGGCGGAGTGGCCGCCACTCGCTGTCCACGGCGGCTGGGTGCAACCCGACTTCTTCCCGTGCGCATCCGGCGGTCGTGGCCTTCGCGTGCATCCCGTTGGGTCGGCGGCCGGCGCCAGCCTCGATCTCGAACTCGCCGCAAGTGATGGCGCGCCGCACGCGCTCCGCATCGGTTGGGTACGGACCGCCGGCCCAGAGACCGTTTTGCATTTGTCAGGCCGAAACTTGGCTGCCTCGGTGCGCGTTCCGGGGGGCGAGGCAGACTGCGTCCAAGCCAACCTCGGCGCAGTCATGCTCGCGCCCACGCCCCAGCAAGTCCGGCTCGAGACCTCACGCCCCGGCTTGTTCGATTACCTGGAAGTTCAGCCGTAGGCCGCCCAATGGCACTACGGCGAGACTGAGTCACCCCTGACGGAGCCCTGAGCCGCGTTTAGCGCACAACGTGTGCACGGTGACTTCCTGAAAAGGCGTTGACAATTGAGGCGTTAGAGAAGACGATCGGTGAATTAACGCGCAGAGGGAGGCTCCGAGCAGATGACCAAAAGTGAGCTCATCGAGGCCATTGCCGCCCGAGGGGAGCTGACCAAGGCCCGCGCAGAACTAGTCGTGAATTGCGTCTTCGACGCGATGACCGAGGCGCTGCAACGTGGCGAAGGCATTGAGATCCGTGGCTACGGAAGCTTCACCGTACGGCCCTACAAGCCGTACGCCGGCCGGAATCCGCGTACCGGGCAACCTGTGCCCGTCCCCGCCAAGCGTTTGCCGTTCTTCAAGGTCGGCAAAGAGCTGAAAGAGCTCGTCAATGCGAGTCGGCACACGCCGATCACCGGCGGTGACGAAGGCGACGACGACTCGGACGACTGAGCTCGGGCGCGTCCCTTACAGCCTCCGCACAGGTGTGAGTCGAGCCCGGTGCGCGGTCTGTGCGCTGGCGCTGTGCTGCGGCGTCGCCTGTGCGCCCGCAGCACGTCAGGCCCCCGCTCACCCTGCCCGGGCAGCTGCGCCCGCGCGGCCCCTCCATCAGGGCCCACTCAGCGACTTCATCTCGGCTGCGAGCTTGCGCTGGCTGGTGCTGGTTCGACCCCTGCAGTTGCTGTCGGATGCGGAGCTCGCACAAGCCATCTCGCAGATCGTATCGATTCGCCGCTTCGATGCTTTTGCGGAGTCGAGTGGCGTGGATCTGAGAGTGCTGTCGACAGCGGCAATTGCTGGGTTTCCTTACGCAACCTTGTATCTGGCGGAGCTGCCCAATGGTGTCGCTGCGCGCGCGCGCGACCACTTCAGCGAACGACTCTTGACCGGCTCGCACAGCAAGCACCCACGCGCAGCATTGCAACGCATCAGCGGCGTGATCGGGCAAACCCCGGAAACACTACTGACGCTCGACGAACGTGCCCTCGCGGTCGACGTCGGGGATCCGATGCAAGCCAAGATCGTCGAAGCCTACGCAGAGGGTCGGTTGAAGAACTCGCCCACGGCGTTGCGCGGTGCCGCGCTCTCCACGCTGCCCGATTTGTTCGCGGACAACAGCGTGGTTTTGTACGCACCTGGTCCCTTTGCCGATGAATGGCAGCGGGCGGCGGGGGGCCTGCTGGGATCAACCGTCGCAGTCGCAATTGCCGCGCACCCGGTCAAACATGGCAAGATCGCCACAACGTTATGTCTGGCTGGTGCTTGGGGTGACTCCGCGAACGAAGCCGCGGACCGCCTGGGCGCAGCATGGACAACGTTCGCCAAAAGCTCTGCGGGACACTTGTTCGAACTGCGAGAAAACGCGCAAGTCACCGCAACCCCAGAGCTACTCACGCTGAGTGTCGAACTCGATCTCGAGCCGATCGTACGCGGTTTGCGCGCATCCGTATTGAGTGACATCACGCAAATTCTTCACCTGCCGAATCCGTCACAAAACACCGAGCACCCAGCGTCGGAAAACGACACTCCCGAGTAAAGACACAGAGTGCGACTGTGTGGGACAACCACTCAGGTCCACGCATGAGCGGCTTGCGCGTCCTGCGAAATACCCGAAATTTCAGCGCTCTTTTAGTGAGCGTACTGCGATGCGAGTTTGACCTTGAGGGCAATACAGTGCTAGGACCTGCAGGTGCTGCGCTGCGAGAGTCGGGTAGCCGCTGAGACGGCTTTCGCAGAGTGCAGGAGGGTTTCACGTCGTGAATAGCGCTGATTTCGGTCAGGGCTAGCCACGGCGCTGCGAAGGTGCGCGCGCCTCGGTGGCACTCGCGCTTTTGCTCCCATGCAGGAGGGCAAACGTCGGTGAATACAGAAGTCGTCACGCGCTACACGTTCAAAGCTGGTGATATGGCAGTGCATCCGGCGCACGGCGTCGGAGAGGTGGTGGAGCTCGAGGACCGCGACCTAGGTGGTCGCAAAACGACTTGTTACGTCATCAAGATTAAAGACAGTGGACTCAAGGTGATGGTGCCCACTGAAGCAGCCGCGCGCGTCGGTCTGCGTCCCGTGATGAAGAAGAAGGAGGCCCAAAATATTTTGGAAATCCTCAAGGCGCCTGAGGTCGCAGTCGACCTGCAGCCTTGGAATCGCCGCTTTCGCGCCTACACGGAAATGCTGAAGAGCGGCCTGCCGTCGGAAATCGCCAAGGTTCTCCGGGACATGTACCGCCTCAAGTTCGACAAGGACTTGTCCTTTGGCGAGCGCCGCCTACTGGATCAGGCCCGCAGCCTGCTCGTCCAAGAGCTGGCCATCGCCCGAAAAGTCGCGCCCCTCGCCATGGAAGGCGAGATTCAGCAGATTTTCTCGGCGTAACTCTCGGTCGCCGCGGGATTCTCCCCCGTAGCCGCTGAAATGCCTGCCTTCCGAGGGTCACGAAGCGCGCAATTCAGCCAACCGCGAGTCAGGCACGAGGGTGGGCCCCGGCGCCAAACAAGGCGCGGGGTTGCTGACTCAGTTCGAGACCCTTGGGCTTTAGAGCGGCCGGTAGCGGCCGTTCTAAAAGCTCCATGGAGAGTCGGGAAATGCTCGCGTTCGGACGCTTTCGGCGTGAGGAGCGCATGGCCCTGTCGGTGACGGCAGAGCAGGCTGCGTTCACACTTCACGCAGCGGAGTCGCCGGAAGAAGCAGGGCGCTGGCTCGACTCGCACGACGCGATGGCGATGCTGCTCGACACTGAAGCATCCGAAGCGCTCGCAGTACAAACGCGCAGTAGCGCGCGCCACGCGCGCTTGCCAATGATCGCGCTCTCACGTGACATCGGTGACTTGTGTTTCAACGACGCATTCAGTTGGGGCGCGGACGACGTGCTGCCGCTGAACAGCGCGCGACCGCTGCTGACCCGGCTCCGCACGCTGCCACGCGAGATGGGCACACTGCCCGCTTCCGCGCGCGGCACGGCGCTCGTCGCGGAGACCGACAAAACAAGGCGCACCGTGGTCGGTCGCGTGCTGCGCAACGCCGGCTACTCGGTGATGTTCGCGGTCACGAAGGAAGACGCGGCGCGCTTCGCGCTGCAAGAAGAGATCGCGTTGGCCGTGCTGAACGCCGAGCTCGCCGACGACTACTTGGCGACCATTTGCGCGGCGCGCGAAGCCGGCAGCAAAGCCAACTTCATCGTTTGCGCCAACCCGCGTGATCTGAAGGCGGTGCGCGCAGCACTCGATGGCACGACCGGCGTGGGCGTGATCGACGCGTTCGCTCCGCCCGAGAACGTGCTCTTCGCTTCCAACGAGCTCAAGGGTGGCGCGGTCAACAACCGCCGTAGCCCGCGTATCCTGTACGGCACGACCGTCGCGTTCCGCGGCGCGGGCCGTGAAAAGGACGACTTCGGTTTCTCGTACAACATGAGCGAGGGCGGCTTGTACGTGCGCACGTTGGCACCGCCCGAGGAAGACGAAGTGTGGGTCGAAATGTGTCCGCCTCGCAGTGAGCGGCGCGTGCGCTTGGTCGGCAAAGTCGCCTGGCGCCGGCGCTTCAATCACAACGAGAACGCAACAGTGCCTCCGGGTTTCGGTCTCAGCATCGTGGACGGCGCAAAAGCGGACCTAACTGCTTGGAACGACGCTTACTCGACGATCTGCGCGGCTTTGGGGTGAGTGGGGGGCTCTGGGTCTGGATCGCTTTCTGGTGAGATTTCTGGCGTAGCGGCATCTGGGGGCGCTTGGCCGCTCGCGCTTCGCGTTGAGATCGCATGCGCCTGTGCGGTCAGCTTTTGTTTGGCTTCGCCTCTCATTCGCTGATCGTGATCTGGTCTTCCAAGACTTCTAGGGTCGTTTTGGTTCCGGGCGGACGGCTGGGCTCCTTCGCGCACGCTGGGGCGTGGCGTGCGGCGCTCCGCGCGCACCGAGAG
>JBDTJC010000333.1:0-3483 GCA_039936055.1 Polyangiaceae bacterium
CCACCGAGTGACTCGGAGGTCGTGGCAGCGGCCGCGCCTGCCCACCCTTGGGACGGGTTCGGCGCGGGATTCGGGCTCGGGAGCGGCAGCGCGAGCGGGCCCGATTGAGCGACCGATCGTGGCTGGAGTTGGGGTCTGACTCATGCGAGACGCGCGCGCTCCGTGCCGGCGCCGACGGTAAGAGTCGAAATGCGGTGGGGCGCCAGCACGGATCCTGCGCGAGCCGCTTCGGAACACCCGAAGGGGTGAGAGGGACGAGCGCTACCTCATCTCTAGTTTGCCTAGCGTCCGTCTCACCGCTCAGCACTGGCTGCTCGTTGCCCGTCGCCACTGGGGCGTTGAAACTTCGCACCAAATCCTCGACACCACTTTCGCCGAGGACGACCACCCGTGGACCGAGAGCAATCCGCGAGCAGCTCTCGTCATCGCGATCTTGCGCCGCATTGCCTACACGATCCTCGCCTTGAATCGCCGCGTCACTCAGCGCTCCGATGAGCGGCGAGCTGTCCCGTGGAAGGCCCTCATCTCCGACATCTTCTTCGCTCTCATCACCGCGACCGAACACCAACTCAAAACCCCACGCTCGGCCCGATCTCCCTGAGCTGCAACGCCAAAACCAAAGGGCCGACGCCCGCACCCAAACCCAAATACCGGATTCTGTCCGAGACCGATCCTAGCCAGCGCGCGAGCGCGGCCCCGGCTCGGCCTTGCCCGACGCGCTTCGTGATACCCGAAGGGGTGAAGCCGCTGCCGAGCCGCCTCCCGCTCCCCAACCCCTTCCCGGGACCGCGCTCGCCCGCTCCCGCTTCTACGGATCAAGAGTGCCGCGGGCAGGAGCCGGCTTGATTCGGCTTCGTTCCTGGGACTACTGTGCAAATGCCGATGCGAACTGCCTTGTCCCTCTTGCTGGCGTCGTCGCTCAGCCTCGCAATGGCCGCCTGCGCGACGTACAGCGAGGACCTGAACCGTGGTCAGCGCATGTATGAAGAGAACCAGTACGAGAACGCGCTGGCGATCTGGCGTGGTCTGGAGCCGGACAGTGATTCACTGACCGTGAACGACCAAGCGCGTTACGCTTACCTGCGCGGCATGACCGACTACCGGTTGAGCTTTCGCGCTGATTCGCGGCACTGGCTCGCGATCGCGAAAGCCACCGAAGATGCGCATCCCGGCGGCTTGAGCGGTGAATGGAAGGAGCGCATGGAAGCCTCCCTCACGGACCTGAATCAAGACGTGTACGGCGGCGGTGAGCGCTTCGATACGAGCAACTCTTCCGCGGTAGAGCACGCCAAGCCCGCGCCCTCGGACACGCCGAGCAACGCGGACGCGCCCGCCACGAGCACGCCGGCTTCGCTGCCTGCCAGGCGTGGCCGTTGCACCGCGAACGCGGATTGCGCTACGGGCGAGATCTGCGACGGCAAATCCTGCGTCCCGCTCTGAGCGTGCTTCCGAATCGCGCGCAACCGGCGGGCACAAAAAACGAGAGCGCACGGTCGGTACGCTCTCGTCATCTACTCACACCCTCCATTTCGAAGGGTTGTCTGTCTTCCAGAGCGGCGCCCTTCAGGGCCTCCGCATCTGTGAGAGCAGATCGCGCGTCAGGAGTTTTTCCTTTTTGAGAGCGGCTACGGTTTGCTGTTCCGTTGGAGTGAGATAGGCGCGGCGTGCGAAGCCATCCACCTGCTCATTCAATGTTCGATGCTTCAGTTCGAGATCGCTCACGAGACCGGTCGTCATCGTATCCATTCCTTCCTCCTCTGCTGCGACAGTGTGTTGGCGGGTATTCGAACCGATCCAAATACCCGACCGAGACAGCCGTAGATTAAAACTCTGGCACCGAGCGTCAATGCCAAAGTCGCCTAGTTTGCGAAACGCGAAGCCACGCCGAGCACGCGCTGTAATATTCCGAAATGCGCGGGAAACAGAGCTACAATTCCAGTGGGTATCGGCTTGGAGAACGCGTGATCAAAAGCAAACATTCCCGCGACTTGTCGCTCCGAGCTCGGTTGGGCACGGCAGCCTGCGGGTTGCTGCTCAGCGCGGCGTGCGCGGCTCCAGCGAACAGTACTGAGCCGCCGCACAGTGCGGCGAATCTCAGCAGCCCACGTCCAGGGCCCGTGCAAGTGCCCAGGACCGTCGTCACCCCCGACCAAACCACGGACATTCCGGAGCTATTCGCGCACGCAACGAGCGAAGGCAAAGCCGAACACTACGCACCTGCCGCGCGTGAGTTCGAACGCGCGTTCGAACTGGATCCGAGCGGGCCACTCGCGGACAAATCGTTGTTCGAGTCTGCAGAGATGTACGACTTGCTCGGGCAGAACGAGTACGCTTTGTCGCGCTACGAGCAAGTCGCGCGGCGTTTCCCCAACTCGGATCTCGATCGCGTGGCGCGCGTGCGTGCGCTGCGCTTGCTCACGTACCTGGAGCAATATCAACGCGCAGGGGAGCTCGCCGAGCTGACCGCGACGAAGTACAAGGACTTACTGAGCTTCGACCAGATCGCGGTATTCGCCGCGCGCGCGCTGGCACGCCTCGCACAAGGGGACGACGTCCAAGCCGACACATTCATCAGCAAGGCGCGCGACATCATCGAGCGCGAGAATTTGGACGCCGCGGGTCGCGTGCCCACAGAGCTCGCGCCGGTGTACTTCGCGCTGGGGGAGCTGCGTCGCATTCGCGCTGAGCGCATTCACTTCAACCCGGTGCCGGAGAATTTCGCGGGGGCGCTCGAGCAACGCTGCCAACTCCTGTTGGACGCACAGAGCGCGTACTCGGACGCAATGCGCGCCTACGACGCGCATTGGTCGGCGATGGCCGGCTTCCGCGTCGGCGAGCTGTACCAAAAGCTGCACGAAGAGCTGATGCAGGTCCCCGCGCCCAAGGCGGCCGATTCCGACCGCCGCCGCCAGCTCTTCGAAGGCGCGATGCGGCTCCGCTATTCCATCCTGCTCGACAAGGCCAAAGCCATGATGGACCACACGGTCGCCCTCGGAGACCGCACCGGCGAGCCGTCGCCCTGGGTGTTGAAGGCCCGGCAGGCTCGGGACGCGATCGTTCAAGCGACCCAGGCCGAGCGCGATGCCCTGGCGCGTCTGCCGTACACCCGGGAGCAACTGCAGGCCGCCTTGGACAGCTTTGCGACCGGCAAGACTCCTCCCTGAGAGCGGCTGAGTACTGTTTCAAATCGGGACGTGACCCCGAAGTGTCGGGGTAAATGCCGAGCCGTTCTGGGCGGCGAGCCCGTCTCGGAACCACCTCCAGGTTGTCATATAAGTTCCGGAAATAACTGAGTGAATTTTCAGTTACCCCGGAGGACCGTTGACCGAAGGAGCCAATGTAGGTCGAATGGCCGTCAGGCGGTATGAATTATGCTTGACACCCCCAGAACCTGGCGCTACCAGAGCGCGGTTCTCCGCGGTCCCTGCCCGAAACTCCCCGACCAGCCAAACGGCGGGCCGGAGGAAGGGTGGGGTGCCCCCT
>JBDTJC010000334.1:0-11697 GCA_039936055.1 Polyangiaceae bacterium
TCCAGCCACGATCGGTCGCTCAATCGGGCCCGCTCGCGCTGCCGCTCCCGAGCCCGAATCCCGCGCCGAACCCGTCCCAAGGGTGGGCAGGCGCGGCCGCTGCCACGACCTCCGAGTCACTCGGTGGCCCAGCGCAACCAGCTCGGCTAGCGCGCCCTTTTCCTCGTGGCCCCAAACCCCATCCCACTGGCCGCTGCGAATTTGTATCCCTCCGAACCAGACCCCAAGATCTCTCCCGATCCCCCACCCGATCAGCCGATCCCTATCCCCGCCCCGGCCCCTTCACCCATCAAGGCGGGCCTCGATCGCGCAGGACCCGTGACGGCGCCCCACCGCATTTTCGGCTCTTACCGACGGCGCCGGCACGGAGCGTGCGCGTCTCGCATGAGTCAAACCCCAGCTCCGGCCACGATCCGTCACTCAGTCGGACTTTCCGTACCGGGCTCCCACCTTGGGTCAGCGGAGTGCGAAACGCCGTGCAGGCCAGGGATGTTGAATACAAGCTGGGACGGCTTGGGGTCGATCGCCAGGACAACCCGGCGTCAGCCTGGGCGACACCGTCGCCAGCTGGGCGCGCCCAGGACGAGCTCGCAGGCTCTGCCGGCCTTCTCGACCAGCAGAGCCTCACTCGCGTGAGCGCTGACTCGACTCAGGGTGCGGCAGCGCGACCCACGAAGGGGTTGTGCAACATGATGGTCTCGCTGCGGCGCGGACCGACACTCACGAGGTACACGGGCGCGCCCGCTTGTTCCTCGATGAAGCGCACGTATGCTCGAGCATTGGCCGGCAGATCATCCAGCACGCGCACGCCTTCGAGGTGCTCTTTCCAGCCCGGCATGTCCACGTATACCGGCTTGACCAAACCAGCCGGCTCGAGCTGATCGATAGGCAGACTGGTGACGCGGCCTTGCGGCGTGTCGTAGGCGACGCACACGCGAATGCGGTCCATGCCCGTGAGCACGTCCAGCTTGGTGAGCGCGAGGCCGTCAATGCCGTTCACGCGCGAAGCGTAACGCAGGCCCGGCAAATCCAACCAACCGGTGCGGCGCGGGCGACCCGTCACCGAACCGAACTCCGCGCCGACTTCACGCAAGTGCTTGCCGTCAGCGTCATCCAACTCCGTCGGGAACGGGCCGGCGCCGACCCGCGTGCTGTACGCTTTCGTAATGCCGATCACGGTGCCGATGCGGTTCGGGCCGATGCCCGAGCCACTCGCTGCGCCGCCCGCGCCCGCCGAGCTGGACGTGACGAAGGGGTACGTGCCATGGTCGATGTCCAGCAGCGTGCCCTGCGCGCCTTCGAGCATCACGCGCTTGCCGGCCTTGATCGCGTCGTCAACCAGCTCAGAGGTGTGGGCGAGCATCGGCACGATCCGCGCCGCGTGCGCTTCCAGCTTGGCCATCACGGATTCGACCGTGGGCAGCGTGCCGCCCAGCGCCTTCACCGTCGGTGCCCAGGCTTCCATCGCGTACGAGATGCGCGCAGCCATGGTCTTCAGATCACGCAAGTCACCGCAGCGCACGCCGACGCGCTTCACTTTGTCTTCGTAAGCAGGGCCGATGCCCTTCTTAGTCGTGCCCAAGGCCTTGTCAGCCGGAGCCGAACCCTCACGCAGGGTGTCGATCAGCACGTGATACGGCAAAATCAGGTGCGCGCGATCACTCACGCTCAGGCGCTGCTCCAGATTCTCGTGACCGCGGCGGTGCAGCTCGTCGATCTCACCGAGCAAGACCTCCGTGTCGATGACCATGCCTTGGCCGAGGATGCAGTGCGTGCCTTTGCGCAAGATCCCGCTGGGCAGCAGGCGCACGACGATTTTCTCGTCACCCACGACCAGCGTGTGGCCGGCGTTCGGACCGCCGGCGTAGCGGACGACCATGTCCGCAAATTCCATGTAAATGTCGACGATTTTGCCTTTGCCCTCGTCGCCCCACTGCGCACCAACAATCACTACAGAAGACATGTTCAACTTTTACTCTTCGCTGTTACGTTTTGGGGTTGGGGCCCCAAGACCTGAGGGTGGGGCCCCGCTGAATTCAGTTCAGCGGGGCGGGAGCTGCGCTCCCGAAGACCGACTACGCCAACACACTCGCTAGAGCTTGGGGCTCCAGGAGAACGGATTGTTTACTTTGGTTCGCCACGCTGAGCAGGTTCGCGCCCGAGGCACCGACCTCCAGCACATGGCTGTAGCGCCAAGCGCGCGCATAGGCGAGCGCGTCCGCGACGGATGCGAACGGCGACGCTGCAGCGCACGGCACGCCCGACGCACGCAAACCCGCAAGTAAGGCATCTGTCGCCCCCACGACGAGCAGGCGCGATTCGGATGGCTCTTCCCGGCCGATGCTCTCCAGCGCCCAGGCCAAATGATCCAAACTGAGCGCGAAGCCCGCGGCCGCGCGCGGCGCGCCGAAGCGCCCAAGCAGGCCGTCATAGCGCCCGCCAGAGCCAATCGGGCTGCCCGGACCGTCCGCGTGGATCTGAAACATCAGCCCCGTGTAGTAGGCGAAATTGCGGGTTTCCGAGAGATCCACCAGCAGCTGGGGAGCCAAGTCCGCGGAGCGCACGGCGTCCCAAATTTGGCGCAATTCACGCAGTGCGGGCTCGGCGGCAGTGCCCGCGAGCAGGCGCTCGGCACGCGGCCACACCTCATCCGCACCGTGCAGCTCACACAGCCCGGAAATGGCTGCCAGCGTACTTCCGGTGAAGCCGGCAGCGACGGCGCGGCGCGACACTTCCGACTGATCCTTGATCGCGAGCGCGTCCACGAGATCTGCCGTACGTTCACTGGGTTGGGTTTCCAGCAACGCGGCCGCGATGCGCGCGTGACCCAAATCAAACACGAACGACGACAAGCCGGCAGCGCGCACGCCCGCTGAAGCCAGCCGCAAAATCTCCAGGTCACCGGCCGGGCCTTCCAAACCGAGGAGTTCCACACCGGCCTGGAAGATCTGACGGTGCCGGCGCGCCCGCTCGCGGCGACGGCGTACTACTGACCCGTGGTAACAGAGCCGGGCAGGGCCGGGCAGATCAGCCAAACGCGTGGCGAGGATGCGCGCGATTTGCGGTGTCATGTCGGGGCGCAGGGCCACGACTTCACCGCTTTCCGGCTCCACGAAGCGCAGCACTTCTTCCGAATCCAGCGCGCCCAGACCGCGCTCCAAGACTTCGGCATATTCGAAAACGGGCAAGGTCACGACCTCGTACCCGTGGAGCTCGAAACAGCGAGTGACGCGACGCGCGAGCTCACCCTGGCGGCGAGCCACGGGGGGCAGCAAATCACGCATGCCTGCAGGCAGCGGGTGTTCCAGCGGTGATTCAGAGGGGGGCGCCAAAGCCGGCGGACTTTATCAGAGATCGGGCGATTGGTAAGAGCATCTGGCCGGGTTTTTGTTAGCATTCCGCGCATGGGCGAAAACGCACAAGGTGAGCGCATCGAGATCCGCGAACGCGGCGGCGAGCGCGACGGAATTCCGCAGGTATTGGACCGCCGGCTGTTCATGCAGCTGATGGTGTTCGAATCCGACAAGACGCTCGCCCCGGCGGACGCTCTTCGAAATCTGGGAGCTGCCCTCACGCGCCGCAACGTGCCCAGCGTCGTGTATGAGGACGTGAACAACCCGCACGGCTTGGGCCTGCTCACTTGGAGTGAGGACCCGCTGGATTTTGCGGACAAGGTGCGGCCAGTATTCGGCGATCCAGAGGCCTCTAGTCTCACTCTGCTACGCGAGTACACCATGCTCGGCCGCAGCTACGCGACCGGCTACGAGACGGATCTCGAGTATTGGCTGCTGCGCCGGCCGCGCGAAACCGTGCTCAACGAGGCTTGGCCCTGGGCCGTGTGGTACCCGCTGCGTCGCTCAGGCGCGTTCGAGCGCGTCGAACCGCGCGAGCGCGGCACGATCATGCGCGAACACGCGGGCATAGGTAAGGCGTACGGCGCTCAGGATTTGGCGCATGACGTGCGTTTGGCCTGTCACGGCCTAGATGCGAACGACAACGAGTTCGTGATCGGCCTCATCGGCAAGGACCTGCACCCGCTCTCCCATGTGGTGCAGGCCATGCGCGCAACGCGGCAAACGGCCGAGTTCATCAACCAGATGGGCCCGTTTTTCGTGGGTCGCGCGGCATTCCGGCACGCCGGCGGCTGAGCCCGATGGCAATGGCCGATCTCGATCCCGGCGGGCCCGCACGGCTCGGCATTCCGATCCGGATCGGCGTCGTATTCGATCTCGACGGCACGCTGATTGACTCGCGTGCCGATATCGCGAACGCGGCCAATCACGCGCTCGGAGCACACGGCTTCCCCACCCTGTCCGTGCCGCAGATTTCGAGCTTCGTGGGCGACGGCGCGCTCGTGTTACTCGAACGCGCGGCTCGCCTCGCGCCGAACGCGCCCGAACTCGAGCCGCTGCTGAAGACGTTCCTCGCGTACTACGCCGCGCACCCTACCGACCACACGCTGCTGATCCCCGGCGTGCACGAGGCGCTGGCGCAGCTCGCACATTTGCCGCTCGCGCTATGCACGAACAAGCCGCGCGCGATCACGGACGCGGTGCTCGCGAACTTGCGATTGCCGGCGCATTTTAGCGCCATCGTGGCAGGCGGTGATGTACCGAAAAACAAGCCGGATCCGGCGGGGCTGCTGCACATCGCGCGCGAGCTCTCCTTGCGGCCGAGTGAACTGGTGATGGTCGGGGATGGGCCGCAGGATATTTTGTGTGCCAAAGCCGCCGGTGCGCGTAGCGTCGGCGTCGAGGGCGGAATGCAGGGCGCGGCCGCGCTGCTCAGCGCGAAGCCAGACGTGATACTGCGCTCGCTGGCTGACTTACCGAGCGTGATCGAGCGCTGGCTCGAGGGCGCGTGAACGCGCGCGCCGCCGCCTAGGGCCGGCGAATGGCTCAGTCGATCGCCTTCACGACGGATGCATCCCGGCCGGCCGCGTTGCTCCTCAGTTACATACAGCAGTATCCGCCTTCGTCGCGCCTTGCCAGCCGGGCGCCTCGACCGCGAGCATCGACCGACTGAGCGATTCGCGGGCCCTTAGCCGACGAGCGCGTGATACGCGGCGCTGAGCGCCGCGAAGCGCGATAGGTGCAGCGTTTTTTCGGCCGGAGTCGCTTGCGGGAAGCGGTCCGGGTGCTGCTCGGCTGCCAGTTTGCGAAACGCGCGCTGCACGTCGCGCGGCGACGCAAAGGCGGGCAGCCCGAGCGCGCGATACGCCGCCATTTGCAGCTCAGAACCGCCGAGCGCGGCCGCACTACGCGCCGAAGACCGAAACGTAAAGCGCTCGCTCACGCGCGCGTGCGTCTGAGCGCGAGCACGCGGACGACCATGTAAAAATTCGCGAGGCGACAGCGGAGTCGGACGAAATCCGGAACGCGGGCGCGGCACATGAAAGCGAATCAATGCCTCGGACAAGCTGTACAACGCCTCGAGCCGGCTCGTGCGCTGCCGGCGCAACGCGGCCGCGACCAGATCCGCACTGCCAAGTCCCTCTGCCACCAAGATCTCGCCCACCCGTTTGCCAGGCTGCTCGACCAAACGACGCGCCACGCGCGCCAAGGCAGACATGCTGAGCAGGCCATCGCGCGCCAAAATCTCGCCCAAGCGCGGATGATTGAGCGACGTGTCCACGTCCTCCACCAAGCCACCATCGAAGTAGACGCGGTGGCTCTTACCGGAGCGCACGCCTTCGACCTCGACCAGCTCCAAAATCCCGCTCGCGCAAGCGCGATGCAGCGCGCCCAGCAAATCACCAAGCGTGGTTAGGCGCAGTCGACCGGGGAGCTGCATACGCTGGTGAGTAACAGACCCGGAAAACTCAGGGCAAATTCCCCGCTCCGACTCAAGGGGCTGGAGACACCGGGGCGCCGACTTCCAGGAGCGCGCTGACCGGCTGGGCCAGGGCTCTGCAGCGCTGACCGGCGCCGGCCTGGTCATCGCTGCAAATCACTCCGCGCACCAAAAGTTCGAGCTTACCCTGACCGGCTTGGCTCGCAACGAGAGCGAGCGTCGCCGCCGCAGCCGGGCTCGCCCCCAACGCCAGAACCAGGCGCGAGCGCAGCGGCCGCGCGAACTCCGGCGCGTGCACCACGAGCACGTCACTCCACACCAACCTGCCGGACTTGGGCTTGGCGCTCACCTCACACAGCACCCGCCCAGGCCCAGGTGCACGCCCGCATTGCACGAGCACGAACAGCAAGCTGTCACCTGCACACACCGGCGCCGCGCACAGCACGGCGCACGTCACCCACAGCACAGTTGCCCAGGCCTTCGTCATACGTTCATCAGGCCACGGAGGGTGGCGCGTAAAAATCCACCAATTGAATCGGAGTCGGCGACAAACTGATCTCTAGTTTCGCACGCTTACCGCGAGGGTCTCCACCGATTTGGAAGTCCGTCGGCGGATCCAGCTCAATGCTCAGGGACTCCACGAGGTAATCGAACAAAGTGCTCGGATTGTCATACTCTCCGCGCCACATCTCGTTGAAGTGGCGGACGAACTCGAGCGGCGTCATCGTGGCGACGCGCAGGTGCATGCGGTCCGGGCGTTCTTCGGCGTACGGGAACATACGGAAGCCGTAGCCGTAGTAGGGAATTGTCGACATGCCGCACAAGCGCATCGGCCCTTCGTAAATCACGGCGCCGCGAGCGATGGGTTGCCCGAGCAGCGCGCCCTTAGCGCCAACCCGAAACGCTTCCCCACCCTGGTTCACGATCCGGCAGTGGGGCATTCGCTTGACGAGCGCGCTCGGGATGGATCGCGTGACCGCCGCAAGGCCGTAGCCCAGCAGCCCCTGTCCGACCCGCTTCAGCGGCGTGCGCGCCAGGCTGGTTTTGACGTTGGCGTAATCCGCCAGCACGTCCGCATCTGTGCCAAATCCGCAAAAAGGCGCGATAAAGCCCTCGACCTCAATCAAGCGCATGCTGCGGCTGCCCGCGTCTTGGGTCAGCCGTTCGATGTCAGCCGCCAGCTCGCTACTCTTCGGGTCACGCGCGCCCACCACCCAAGCCAACGCGTTGCCCGTACCCAGCTTGAGCAAACCGAAGCGCGGCAGAGGCTTACCCTGCTTGCGTCCTTCGCGAACGACTTCGGTAACCATTACGGTAAACGTGCCGTCACCACCACCGGTGAGCACAGTTCCGTAACCGCGGCTGACCACGGTTCGCGCAATGTGACGAGCGTCCTCTAAGCTGCGCGAGACGAACAGATCCCCGCCCAAGGAAATTTGGTCGAGCGAGGCGATCACTTCTTGGGTGACGCTCTTGGCGTTGCCGTTCACGACGACGGCGATCCGCGGATCTTGAGGAAAGAGGCTGCCGGTCAGGGGCAACGACCCGCGCACGGGTGGCGTGTTGTCGGAGCGGCTCGGAGGATCCGAATCAGGTTTTTGCATAGCGGGCAGCGCTCATACTAAGCTGAAGCGAAGGCTTAGGGGACATCCGCCATCATTCGGGTGCACCATGCTAGGGCGTGTCGTTCGATGAAATCCCGGGTAAAGACAGTGGCGGCGCGCAAGTCGGTGCCAGCGCCCAATCGTAAATCGGTCGCTCCCCCAGCACGCAAGTCGGTCGTGCCCCCAGCGCCTGCTGGCGAGCGCGCACGCGCCTCCAAAAAGGCGGACGCCGCAGACGGTGGCGGAAAGCGCAGGCTCGGCATGCGCGGCGCCGCGCCCTGGGCAGCCCGCCACGCGGCGAAACACGCCGAGGAGGCGGCTGCACGCATGCTCAACGCCCCCAAACCGGGCAGCGCGCGCGCCACCCTGCGCACGCCGGACGGGGCCGACAACATCAAGCTGCGGATCGGTGAGCTACACAACGTGCTCGGCCACATCAAAGCCCTGCGTAAGAACCTGCATGACGGCTTCTTCCAGCTCGGGGTCGAGCTGAAGCGCATCCAGGAAGAAAAGCTGTACGACGCCAAAGGCTTCTCCTCGTTCGAGGTGTTCGCCGAGCGCGAGCTTGAGCTGGGCAAAGCCACGGCGCTCAAGCTGACGCGCATCCCGAGCGTGTTCCTGGAGTCAGCCGCCCGTCAGTTCGGGATGGAGGCCGCCATGGCCGCGCTCGACGCCCTGGACGAGCACGCCAGCAACGCCCCGCAGCGCAAGGGCTCCGCCACCCGCCCCAATTTGCCGATGAAACCGCCGCGCTGAGCGGCCCGTTCGCAAATTTCGGGCATTTGGCCGCGCGCCGCGCGGTTTCACGGTGCGATCTTGGCAAGACTTCGCCAGAGAAGTGCTAGGTCTAGCGCCGAACGATGCGTTTCATTGACGAGTGTGAAGTCCGGGTCGAAGCCGGCGCTGGTGGCAAAGGCGCGGTCGCCTTCCGCCGTGAAAAGTACATCCCGTTTGGCGGCCCCGCCGGCGGTGACGGCGGCCGCGGTGGTGACGTCGTGCTCGTCGCAGATTCCGGCTTGGGCACCCTCTATGACCTGATCCATCAGCGCGTCGTGCGCGCTGACCCCGGCCAAAACGGCATGGGTAAGGACTGCTACGGCCGCGCCGCCAAGGATGTCGAAGTGCGCGTACCCGTCGGCACAATCGTGTTCGACACCAGCACCCAGGAAAAGCTCGGTGAGCTGACGCGCCCGCAGGAACGCTTCATCGTCGCCAAGGGCGGTGAAGGTGGCCGTGGCAATCGCCACTTCGCGACGCCCGTGGACCGCGCGCCGCGCCATGCCGAACCGGGCGCGCCGGGCGAAGGGCGCATGCTGCGCCTCGAACTCAAAGTGATGGCCGACGTCGGCCTGCTCGGTTTCCCGAACGTCGGCAAGAGTACGTTCATCAGCGCAGTCAGCCGCGCTCGCCCGAAAGTGGCGGACTACCCGTTCACCACCTTGGTGCCGCACCTCGGCGTGGTCACCATCGGCGATCCGCGCGAGGGCAAGGGGCGCAGCTTCGTCGTCGCAGACATTCCAGGGCTAATCCCGGGCGCGAGCGAAGGTGCCGGCCTCGGCATTCAATTCCTGCGCCACTTGGATCGCACGCGCCTGCTGCTGCACCTGATCACCGTCAGCGGTGAAGAGGGCCGCTCGCCGCTCGAGGACTATCACGTGATCCGCAAAGAGCTGAAAGCCTACAGTCCAGAGCTCGCGCGCCGCCCGGAAGTCGTCGCATTGGCCAAGGCGGACCTGCCGGACGTCCAAGAGGCGTACCTTGAGCTCAAGCCCGAGTTCGAAAAGCTCGGTGTTGATTTGTTGCTGGTGAGCGCCGCCACACACGCGGGCCTGAGTGAGGTCGTGCAGTACCTCGCCGAACGCTTGTTCATCTGATCTTTGGGGTCAGCGGGCGCGGCAGCCCCGAACGCGGCGCAAAGCCTCCGGTCAGGATTCAGCACCGCCGCCACCGCCACCGCCACCGCCGAAGTCATCGAAGTCACCGAAATTGTATTCTTCCGGCGCTAGATTGTCGAAGCGCGTGTATTCGGAAGTGAACTTGGTCATCACCTTACCGGTCGGGCCGTTACGTTGCTTGGCGATGATCAATTCAGCGATGCCCTTGTCCGGGCTATCTTTGAAATAATATTCGTCCCGGTAGATGAACATGATCGTGTCTGCGTCCTGCTCGATCGCGCCCGACTCGCGCAAATCACTGAGCTGAGGGCGCTTGTCTTTACTGGTGCGCGTTTCCACCGCGCGGTTCAACTGCGAGAGCGCGATGACAGAAATTTTCATCTCTTTCGCCAGCTGCTTCAGGCCTCGAGAAAGCTCGCTGATCTCTTGTTCGCGGCTACCAGCATCTCGGCGGCCCTGCATCAGCTGCAAGTAGTCGACGGCGACGAGCCCTAGCTGCTTCGCTCCGCCCGCGCCTTCGCCGCGCTTGAGCTCGGCCTGCAAACGACGAATTTTCGCGCGCAAATCCAACAGCGTGAGGGCGGGCGTGTCATCCAGCCAGAGCGGCAGGCGCCCGAGGCGGGAGGCGGCGTCCGTCAGCTTGTTCCAATCATCTCGCTGCAACTTACCGGAGCGCAGGCGAGACATGTCCACCCGCGCTTCGGACGCGAGCATACGAGACGCTAGCTGCTCGCGCGGCATTTCCAGGGAGCAGAACAACACGCCGTAACCCGGTTCTTCGACGGCTGCGTCGAAGTACGCTTCATTCTCCGGGTTGACCTCCACGCGACGTGGGCGCGCCACGTTCGTCGCCAAATTGAGCACGAAGGACGTCTTGCCCATACCGGGGCGAGCAGCGACGATCAGCAAGTCACCCGGATGCAACCCGGCTGTTTGCTTGTCCAGCTCCGTGTAGCCGGTCTCGATGCCGGAAATACCGCCACCGCGCCGAGCGGCTTCACCCAAAATCTCGAACGCGCCCTTGATGGCGTCGCGCACGGAAACGACGTTCGACGTTTGCGAGATGCGCGCGATGTCGAACACCGATTGCTCGGCGAGATCGATGAACCCCTGCACTTCACCGGTATCGCCGTAGCCCTCGGCGGCGAACTTCTGGCAGATCGAGATCAGTTGGCGCAGGCGCCACTTTTCACGGATCACCGCGGCGTGCGAAGCCACGTGTGCCACCGCGGGCGTCGCATCCGCGAGCAAGGCCAGGTACGGCGAGCCACCGATCTGATCCAACCGGCCCTTGTCGCGCAGCAGGCCGGCGACCGACACGAAGTCCACCGGACGCGAGGCGCCCTGGAGCTCCAACACAGCCTCGTAGATACGCCGGTTCGCGTCTGCGTAGAAATGCTCCGGTAGCAGAATCTCCTGCACGCGATCGAACGCATCGCTGTCCAGGAGGCACGCGCTCAGCACCGCGGCTTCGGCGTCCAAATCACTGGGCGGCACGCGCCCGGGCATCGGCTCGAGACGGGCGGGCTCGTCCGGCTTTTTGAAACGCTCAGCAAACATCGCCATCGCTCACCTCTTGCTGTTGCCTAGCAGCCGAACCAGTCAACGTCTCTGACAGGGAAAGTCCGAGCCCGATCCTGAGGCAATCCACGCTTTTCACACCGGACATCCCGAGGTTATCCCCAAGTCACGAGCCCAAATGCACGACGCCCCGGTCGGTCGAAACCGTCCGGGGCGCTGGGATTCCTGGTCTCTCTCGTGAAAGGGACCAGCCGACCACGCTCACGCGAGGCTCGTGCTTTCGTTTTCTACGACCTAGGTCGTTCTGTCAATTCACTTCTTCGCGGCGCCGGTCTTCTCGACTTGCACCTTCAGCGTCACGGACACGGAGCCGTGGAGCTTGAGCGGAACGTCGAACGTGCCGAACGTCTTGATCGGCTCGGCAAGGTGAATGTTCTTGCGCTCGAACTTGACGCCCGCCTTCTCGAAGGCCTCAGCGATGTCTTTGGAGGTCACGGAACCGAACATCTTGCCTTCGTCGCCAGCGGCACGAGAGAGCTTGACGCTCGAGCCTTCCAGCTTCTTGGCAAGGTCTTCGGCTGCCGCAACTTCAACGGCCTTTCGGCCAGCGGCTGCCTTCTTGAGTTCCTCTACACGCTTCAAGTTGCCCGCGGTCGCCGGAACGGCGAGGCCACGCGGCAACAAGAAGTTGCGCGCAAAGCCCGGACGCACTTTGACGATTTCTCCGCCGGAACCCAGATTCTCGACGTCCGCCTGGAGCAGAACTGTGGTGGCTGTGGCCATCGGTGCTTCCTCCTCAGTCGTTCGTGGTGAAGGGCAAGAGAGCGATCGTGCGCGCACGCTTGATCGCCAATTGCACGGAGCGTTGGTGTTTCGCGCACACG
>JBDTJC010000335.1:0-9257 GCA_039936055.1 Polyangiaceae bacterium
GCCCGCCGGTTTTGGAGGTGAGCCGCGTGGCGGTGACGCCGCGGATCTTCTCGCTGCTCTCCGGCAAGCTCGATGCTGGCGATGTCGAGATCGATCGCCCGCAAACGCGCTTGGTGATCAAGAACGGCAAGATCCAGAACCTGAGCTACCACCTACCGGAGTTCCCGAAGAGCGCCCGCGCGCCGTCCAAGCAAGCACCCTTTGGCTCGCTGTCCGTTGGGGCCGCGCGCTTCGCGCTCGACATCGACGGCGTGCACGTCGACACGGGTGAGGTCGATCTGGACGTGTTCGCCGAGCAAGGCCCGACTTTCGAGGTCGCGCTGCGTTCGAGTGGCGCGCACATCTGGCGTAACCGCGAGGTGCGCGGGGTGCCCCCGCCCCCGCCGGGCACCATCGCGGCAGACGAAGATGTGCTGTGTCGCCTCGAGCTGCGCCTACGCTACGAGCCGGGTGACGTGTTGATTCGGCGTCTATCAGCGAGCGGGACTGCGGATCTCGATCCGCAATCCGGCACCTTGCCGAGCTGCGATAGTGCTCGAGACGACACCCCTGGGCGAGTGCTCTTGCGGCTCTCGCAAGTGCGAATCGGCCTCAGAAAAGGCGACGTGCCGCTGATTGATGGGCATGTGACGCTTCGTGCGCCGCTACCGCTGGTGAACCGCTTCGTGCGCGCCGGGCCGCTCTTGGGCTCCGTTTCTTTCACGGGGGACGTTCGTTACGACGGACGACATAAACTGCCAGAAGTGCACGGCAAACTGACCGGCTCTGGCGTGCAGTTCGAGCGCTTCAAGCTCGCCAAGAAGCTGGACGTGGATCTAGACGTCGCCGACGACGCGATCAACATCCCGCACTACTACATGGCGTTCGCCGATGGCGACGTGAACTTGAAGAACGCGCGCATCGAGCCCTTCACACCGGGCGTGCTGCTGCGCGCGGAACGCGTCGACAGCAGTGGCATGACCTTCCAAGGTCTAATGCGCGATTTAGGTGTGACCGACAACACC
Source organism: Polyangiaceae bacterium (assembly GCA_039936055.1). Taxonomy (GTDB): domain Bacteria; phylum Myxococcota_A; class Polyangia; order Polyangiales; family Polyangiaceae; genus PMG-095. The sequence goes on from JBDTJC010000335.1 coordinate 1,005, forward strand.
TTGATCAAGTGGGACTTCAACGATCTGCGCGTGACGAAGATCGCCGGCACGCTTGCGCCGCTCAAGATCGACGCGGAAGTGTACGCCGACACGAGGAACTTCGAAGTCTTCGACGTCTCTTTCCAGGACCCGAAAAAGCAGCGAATGATCGGTGTAAAGGCCCCGTTGGTGCGTGGTCACCTGGGCGTGCGCCCCAACTCATTCGACATCATGGACACGCGCTCGGATTTCGGCGGCACGTCGGTCTTCGTGAAATTGGTGTCGATTGCGTTCGCCGACGCGGCCGTGAAAATGTCCGTGCCCAAAGGCGCGCACATCGACCTGTCGGACATCAGTCCGCTCGTCGGCATTCCCATCGCAGGAAAGGCGGATTTGGACGTGGACATGAGCGGTGACCCGCCCGCGGTGGTGCTCACCGGGAATCTAAAGATTCAAGATTTCGTGTTCGGCGGCTTCCCGTTCGGCGATATCACGAGCGCGAAATTGCGCTTCACACCGCTGATTCTGGATCTTTCGGAAGTGCAGGCGCACAAGGGCAAGAGTGATTATACCGTGCCCAGCGCACGGCTGAACTTCGACGGTCCGCTCGCTACGCTCGTCACTGACGCGCACGTGAAGAGCTCGAACTTCGATTTGCGTGATTTTTTCGGCATCTGGCACTTCGATGTCGACCCGCGCTTCGACGACATTCACGGCCAAACTGGGCTGGATGCCACGGTGCACTACGTGCTCGGCGGTCCCGAGGATCGCTGCGGTGGCGGCAACCTGCGCGTGGCCGGCGGCGCGCGTTTGAACGCACTGGACCTATTCGGGGAAACGTACGACTCCGGTGACGCTGAGTTCGACTTCCGCTGGTCCGATCGTGATGCGACGTATCAAGGGGTGGACTTGAGCGTGCCCAGCCTGACGCTGCATAAAGGCAGCGGCACCTTGGTGGGCTCGCTCGGCATGCGTCAGGGCGCGCAGATTTATGGGCACTTGGTGGGCAGTGCGTTGCCCCTCTCGCACCTGGATGCGCTGCCCACGCTGCTACGCGCAGCCGAGGGGCAAGTGAGCGCGGTGGCCGAAATTGGCGGCACTGTGGACGCGATGTCGTTCAACGCGAGCGGTCGGATATCCCCGGTGCGCATCGGTCGGGCCACGCTGCCCGCGTCCCAATTCGACGTACGTCTGGTGCCGATCGTGCGTGAGCAAAAGGTGATCGGGAGGACGCATTGCGGCAAGCCCATTGGCGCGCCGTTCGACCGGGCTGACTTCGATGCCGATCATGCGAGCGGCGTCTTCCACACGAACGGCGAGCTCTTCGGCGGGCAAGTGAAGTTCGATGACCTCACGATCACCCGCCAAAGCGGCAAAGTCGTGCGCGGTGACGTGCTTTTTTCTGGGTTGGATTTGGGGGCGTTGGCGGAACTGTCGCCGACGCTCGGCGACTCCGAAACCCGGCTCGCAGGCAAGCTGGGCGGGCGGCTCTCGCTGCACGAGCTGCACACGAAGACCCCGCTCGATTCCAAGTTAGAGTTCGCGCTATCCGAGGTGGATTTGACGCGACGCGGGTATCACGTGGAGCTGGCGTCAGGCTCCCACTCGATTGCATTCGAAAACGGGCGCTTCTCCCTGCCCGGCGTCGGCTTCACGGCCACGACTCCGCGCGGTCAGCGCGTTACGTTCGACGCGCAAGGCGCAATTTTCAACGTCGCTACGTACCCCCAGATCAACGCCAAGCTCATCCTGCGGCCGATGCCGCTCGCGAGCTTACTGGGGGTGATTCCACGTGCCGAGCGCGCCGAGGGCGTGCTCTCCGGGCAACTGGCCGTGGTGGGGCCATTGTTCGCGCCGCGCTTCGCGGGCGGCTTCGACCTCGAGCATGGTGAGCTGTCGATTCGCGGCTTGCCACTGCCTGTGTCCGACATCAACGTCGCGTTGCGCGTCGACGGGAACGAGCTGCGCGTCGAAAAGGCCACCGCAAAGGTCGGCGCTGGGACGCTGCAGATGAGCGGCGGAGCACCGCTTTTGGGCCTCAGCTTGGGTGCTGCGCGCCTGGCCATCACCGCGCGCGACTTGGCGTTGCCGATCAACGACGGTATTCGTGCCGTCGCAGACGCTGACCTCAGCGTGAGCTTCAAGTCTTCTAGCGACAGCAGTGCTGAGCATGACCTGCCGCGCGTCACCGGGGACGTGACCCTGCATACGTTCGAGTATACCCGCCCGGTCACGATGACCGCGGACATCTCCAGCCTCGCTCAACGCGGCAAGCGCACGGAGGTGGACGCGTACGATCCGGCAGATGACGTAGTGCAGTTCGAGGTGCGCCTGCGCTCCCTGCGGGCGATGAAGCTGCAGAACAATCTGATCGACGCCGAGCTGGATGTGGCCGACGAAGGGTTGTTGCTGGCGGGCACCAACGGTCGTTTCGGGCTGCGCGGGGCCGTGAGCTTGCGACCGCGCGGCAAGATCTTCCTGCGCCGGAGTGAGTTCGAAGTCACGCAGGGGCGTGTGCGGTTCGATGATTTGACGCGCATTGCGCCGGAGGTGGACGTCACTGCCGTCACTGAATACCGGCGCTATCAGACCAATACGCCGGCCACTTCGGCCGCCCCCACCGCGACCAGCGCTGGAGGCTCGAGCGCGCCCACGTCTCAAGGTGGGCGCTGGCGCATTCAGCTGCACGCGCACGGCGACGCGGACAAACTGAAGATCGACCTCACGAGCGATCCGGCGCTTGCCCAAGACGACATCTTCCTGCTTTTGACCGTCGGTTTGACGCGCGCCGAGCTGGACCAAGCGCAATCTGCGAGCGTCGGTGAGAGCGTCGCGCTGGAAGCGTTGGGCTCGCTGAGCGGCGCGGACCGCGCGGTCACCGACGCGGTGCCGCTGATCGACGAATTCCGTTTCGGAAGTGCGTATTCGTCGCGCACTGGCCGCACCGAGCCGACCGTCACCATCGGCAAACGCTTGTCACAGCGCATCCGCGCCAATGTGACGAGCGGCGTGGCCGATTCGCGCGAGGTGCGTTCGAACGTCGAATGGCAACTCAGCCCGCGCGTCAGCGTGGAAGGCTCGTACGACAACGTGAACGACATCTCCAGTTCGTCGCTCGGCAACCTGGGCGCGGACGTGCGCTGGCGACTCGAATTCGAATGATCGAGTGCGTGCCGAACGTGATAAGCGCCGCCGCGCGAGCGCCTCGCTTCGTCTGCGAGGCAGCGCTTTCGGGCGCACATAAATGTCGCGTAACTAGCGGTAGTTTTTGAGAAATTGGCGATCCGGCGCATGCGCCGTTGCCTTGCCCCGGGACGATTGCGCAGATGAGCATTAAGGCCGCCTCTGGCGTCGCCGTTAGGTCCATCGAGGATTGTTGCCAGTGACCCTGATGTGTGTCCAAGCGCGGAGAGCAGGATGAAGATCCTGCTCGCCGATGACGAGCCGATCGCTCGGACCATGCTTGAGCATTGGCTCACCGGCTGGGGGTACGAGGTCGTTGCTGTGCGCGACGGCGAGGCGGCACTGAACGCGCTAGCGGCGGATCCTGAGCTGCGCCTGGCGATCATCGACTGGGTCATGCCCAAGTGCGACGGCATCGAGGTCTGCCGGCAGATCCGCGGCGGCCCGGCCGAGCCGTACGTTTACGTGGTGCTGCTGACGGCCAAGGACGATAAGTCCGACATCATCCAGGGCCTGGACGCAGGCGCTGATGATTACCTGATCAAGCCGTGCAATCCGCTGGAGCTCAAAGTGCGGCTGCGCGCGGGCCGGCGCGTGATCGAACTGCAAGAGCAGCTCGTCGCGGCGCGCGAGACCTTGCGCTTCGAGGCGATGCACGACTCGCTGACGACGCTGCTCAACCGCGGGGCAACCCTGGAGCAGTTGGACCGCGAGTTGGTACGTGCGCAACGTCGTGACACCCCGGTCACCGTAGTGATGGCGGATCTCGACCACTTTAAAGCCATCAACGACACCTTCGGCCACTCAACGGGGGACGTGGTGCTGCGGGAGGCTGCACGTCGGCTCAAGCTCGGCGTACGCGCCTATGACTCCGTCGGTCGTTTGGGCGGCGAGGAGTTCATCGCCGTGCTTCCCGAATGCGAGGCGAGCGTGGGGTATACCGTGGCGCAGCGTTTGTGCCGCTTGGTCTCGGAGTCACCCGTCCTCACGCCGATGGGCAAAGTGCCGGTTACGATCAGCATCGGCCTCGCTGCCTCGGATCAATTTCCCGGGGCAAAGGCCGAGGATCTGATGCGCGCCGCAGACGCCGCGCTGTACCAGGCGAAGCACACCGGTCGTGCGCGTTGCGTGCTGGCAAGCGGCGCTGATTGGCAAGCGCAGGCCCCGGTGAACGACCCCGAAGCCACAACGCTGAAACCGCTCACCTCAGCCCACGTCTGAGCTGCTCGGGCTGTTCGTCGGGCGTACGCTGACGACGTGAACCGCCGACGTGTCGCGCACGTCTGACCGGAAGGAGCGCGTTTCGACACTCCCGAACCCGGTGCTAGGTTCAGCGCTGCGCCACGGTTCTCGGCTTTTCGCGGGTGCTCAGCACCCCGTACTTGGAGGAGCATGAAGGTCGGTATTCCCAAGGAGATTCGCCCCGGTGAACGGCGAGTCGCGGCGACTCCCGAAACGGTGAGTCGGCTCTTGAAGTTGGGCTTCGAGGTTTCGGTCGAGACGCAGGCGGGCGCCGGGGCATCCTTCGACGACACAGAGTACAGCGCCTTGGGCGCCACAGTGCTGCCCCGCGCGCGTGAGCTATGGGCCCAGAGCGATATTGTGCTCAAGGTGCAGCCGCCCGAGCAGAACACCGAGCTCGGCCTGCACGAGGCCGAGCTGCTGCGCGAAGGCGCGGTGTTAGTCAGCTTCATCTGGCCGGGAAAGAACGGGGAGCTCGTCGAGCGTTTGGCGAAGCGGCGCGCCACCGTGCTCGCCATGGACCAAGTGCCGCGCATCACCCGCGCGCAGAAGATGGACGCGCTGAGCTCGATGGCGAACATCGCCGGGTATCGCGCGGTGATCGAAGCGGCGAGCTTCTACGGACGCTTTTTTACCGGGCAAATGACCGCCGCCGGTAAAGTGCCGCCCGCGAAAGTGTTGGTGATCGGCGCGGGTGTGGCGGGGCTCGCGGCGATCGGCGCCGCGCGCAGCCTGGGCGCGATAGTACGCGCCTTCGACACTCGCGCAGAGGTGCGCGAACAGATCCAGAGCATGGGCGCCGAGTTCCTGGAGGTGAGTATCAAGGAGGATGGCGCCGGCTCCGGCGGCTACGCGAAAACGATGAGCGCCGAGTTCATCGCAGCGGAGATGGCGCTCTTTGCCAAGCAAGCCAAAGAGGTGGACATCATCATCACTACTGCGCTCGTGCCGGGCAAAGCGGCGCCGGTGTTGATCACCGAAGAGATGGTGCTCACCATGCGTCAGGGCTCGGTGATCGTCGACCTAGCGGCGGAGGCAGGCGGCAATTGCGCCGTCACCCGCCCGGGTGAAGTCGTGACGGTGCGGGGCGTCACCGTCGTGGGCTATGTGGATTTGCCGAGTCGCTTGGCGCCGACCGCAAGCCAGCTGTACGGCAGCAACTTGACCCATCTATTGGCAGATATGGGCGGAGCCAAGAGCTTCCATGTCGACTTGGAGGATGCGGTAGTGCGCGGAGCCATCGTCTTGCACGAGGGCAAGTTGGTCTGGCCAGCACCCAAGTCGGCGCCGCTGAATTTGCCGCCCCCGCCCAAGCCGCAGGCCTTGTCCGTGCATGCGCCCGCGGCCGCTCCGGAAAGGCCCGCAGCGAATCACGCTTGGCGTAGCGCCGCGTTCGTCGTGCTGGGCGCCGTGCTCTTGGGCCTGCTGGGGTCGGTCGCGCCGAAGGAGTTCGTGTCGCACCTGACGGTGTTCGTGCTTGCGTGCTTCGTGGGCTGGCAGGTGGTGTGGAACGTGACGCCTGCGCTGCACACCCCGTTGATGAGCGCCACCAACGCGATCAGCGGCATCATCTTGGTCGGCGGCATGCTGGAGATTTCAGGTCCAGTCAGCTCGCCTGTCACGCTACTCAGCGCTGCGGCGGTGCTGCTCGCCACCATCAACATCAGCGGCGGCTTTTGGGTCACCACCCGCATGCTGCGCATGTTTCAACGGTAACTATCATGCCTGACAGTTTGACGACGACGGCGTACCTGATTGCGGGCGTGCTCTTCATTCTGAGCTTAGCCGGGCTGAGCACGCAAAAGACTGCGCGGCGCGGCAACGCTTTTGGCATCGCCGGTATGCTCTTGGCGCTGGGCGTCACGGCGCTGGGGCACGTGACGAGTTTTGGCGCGCTTGCCGTGGCCGTCGGCGTCGGTAGCTTGATCGGCGCCGTCTTGGCGATACGCGTCGAGATGACTTCCATGCCAGAGCTGGTTGCGGCGCTGCACAGCTTCGTCGGTATGGCGGCGGTGCTGGTGGGGATTGCGAGTTACCTGGGCGCCGAGCCGTACGCGAACCACGTGGCGGGGTCGATCCACGCCGTGGAGGTATTCATCGGTGTCTTCGTGGGCTCTTTGACTTTCACCGGCTCGGTCGTCGCGTTCGGCAAGCTGCGCGGGATGATCGGCGGCAAACCGCTGTTGCTCCCGGGTCGTCATCTGTTCAACCTGCTCCTGCTGCTGGTTGCGGTGGGCCTCGGCGCGCGCTTTCTGTCCGCGCCTGGCCATGACGGGCTCAGCTGGCTGCTGATCATGACGGGTGTGGCGGGGGTTTTGGGGGTGCACTTGGTGCTGGCGATTGGCGGCGCGGACATGCCGGTCGTCGTCTCCATGCTCAACAGCTATTCGGGTTGGGCTGCGGCTGCCGCTGGCTTCATGCTCGAAAATGATCTGCTGATCATCACCGGCGCACTCGTCGGTTCGAGCGGCGCCATCCTCAGCTACATTATGTGTAAGGCCATGAACCGCTCGATTGTGAGCGTCATTTTCGGCGGTTTCGGCGCGGATGAAGGCAAGGCCCCCGCGAAACGCGCGGATGCGGATGCCCCGCAGGGCGAAGTCACGCCCATCACCGCGCGCGAAACCGTGGCGCTGCTCCGTGAGGCCAAGCAAGTCGTGATCGTGCCGGGCTACGGCATGGCTGTCGCGCACGCCCAGCACGCGGTGTACGAAATCGCGTCGTTGCTTCTGAAGCAGGGCATCAAAGTGCGCTTCGCAATTCACCCTGTGGCAGGGCGCTTGCCTGGTCACATGAACGTCCTGCTCGCTGAAGCCAAAGTCCCGTACGACATCGTGCTGGAGATGGAAGAGATCAACGAGGACTTCCCGCACACGGACGTGGTGCTCGTGATCGGCGCGAATGACATCGTCAACCCAGGCGCATTGGACGACCCTCAAAGCCCGATTTACGGCATGCCCGTGCTCGAGGTGTGGAAGGCGAAGGCGACGGTCGTGATGAAGCGCAGCATGGCCAGCGGCTACGCAGGCGTCGAAAATCCGCTGTTTTTCCAGGAAAACACCCACATGCTGTTCGGCGACGCCAAGAAGAACGTCGACGCCATTCTTAGTGAGTTGCGCGGTGCCGCGGCGTCGGCTGCAGCGGAGTAGTTACTTAACGACCACCGGGGGCACGGACGGGGCTTGGAACTCGTCCCAAGCCGGCGTGACGTCGTTCTCCGCGAAGTCCGTGATGGCGGCGGTGTTGGTCGCGTCCAGCTTCACCAGGTTGCGCTGGTTCCAGAGGAATACCGCGCTGTGTTGTTCGAGCTTGCCGCTGCCGTCGTCCACCAACGTGGTCATGTACAGCTGAGACATGGGTTTCATGTCTGTCGGATGCTCGCTGTTTTGGATCATGCCCGGGGACTGGCGCGTCGAAGAGAAGATCAGAAAGTAGTACTTCTTGCCGTTAGCTTCGCGCACCAACGGGGACCATTTGGGCCAGCTATTGTGCACGCCGGGGCTGGTTTCACCGGAGCACATCGGCGGGTCGTTCGCCGTGAGGCGCAGCGCGGTGCCGCCGGCCGAGGGCACCACCCACACCTCGCCTTGCGGTCGGTAGTACATTTCCTGATCGGCCGCGTCGAGTGACTTGAAGTTGTCGACGCGGGTGTACGCGATCAGCTGATCATCGCCCGAGTAGTCCGGGTAGTACTCGGCGTGCGCCGGGTCACTCGCGCCGGCCACCGGTTTCGCCTCACCACCCAGGCCGTTGTTGAACGGTACCGTGTAGATGTCGACGGCCGTGAGTGGCGTCTTGCTGTTCGCGCTATGCCCAACGCGGCCGTCCGAAGTCGAGTCCGTGGAGGTG
>JBDTJC010000336.1:0-17669 GCA_039936055.1 Polyangiaceae bacterium
ACTCATGCGAGACGCGCACGCTCCGTGCCGGCGCCGACGGTAAGAGCCGAAATACGGTGGGGCGCCAGCACGGATCCTGCGCGAGCCGCTTCGGAACACCCGAAGGGGTGAGAGGGGGCATGAGTCAGACCCCAACTCCAGCCACTACACTCCCCCACCACAAGCTATTCGCGTACGAGCTATGCCTCTCTCTCGTCAAGCTCGTCGCCAAAACGCCGCTGATGCGCAGCTACGCGCTCAGGCGCGGAAATCTGCCGCGTCGTGCGCGCTCTATTGCGCGGAGGGCGCTGCTCGCTCTGTCGCGCCAGAACGCGCGCGGACAAGGCCCGCGCCTACGCCATCGCGCTCTGCGAGTGCTGTGAGGCTTGCGCGGCCGTCGAGATCGCAGGTGCTCTGGGCGCATGCTCTGCGAGCGACGTGCAGGCTGTCGTCGCGCTCGGCATCCGCACCAAAAACATCCTCAGCCGCCTCGTGCGTTAGCCGGCGCGCGGGCAAAGAAAAGCCTCGCTTCGCTCGGCCCGATCCCCCTGAGTAGTAAAGCCAAAACCAAGGGCCGACGCCCGCACCCAAACCCAAATACCGGACTCTTTCCGAGACCGATCCCTGGCTGCGCGCGAGCGCGGCCCCGCATCGCCTTGCCCGACGCGCTTCGTGATACCCGAAGGGGTGAGCCCTCATCCGAGCCCGCTCCGGAGCCCCGGGCCGATCCCCCAACCGGGGCCTCGCTCGCGCGCAGCCGCTTCTATGGATCAAGAGTGCGCAGAAACCCTCCAGCACGGCAAATCTGTCCTCAGGACTCTATACTCTCTCGACGTACGACAACCCGGAACGGGGATCACCGCTTGGAAAGGCTCAGCTGACTGCTCGCGGAGAAGCCGGCGATAGTCGTCGCTGGTGACGTCACAAGTGAAATGAGCGTAGCGCGCGTGCGAAAGCGCACTTGCGCCGCGCGACACCCCCACAACCTCCCAGCCTTCCGCGAGCAAGGCCTCCGCGGTTGCAAACCCAATCCCATCCGAGCTCCCGACGACGAACGCCCGCACGGCGCTCATGCAGGAGCTGCGGAGCCACCCTCAGGAACCTGACTTCGCGCCGTCCACGGTTCATGCATCTTTTCGGGGCTTCCGCGCACCCGAGCGAGCGCGGTCCCTCAGCGTACGGCACTGCCGACATGCTTGCTGCTGTAGACCTTCAAACCTTCGATGCCGCCATTGAAACGATCGGCATGGTTGTTGGCGGCTCCGGGTATTCCGGGCACGGTGCAGCGGTTCGAGTACTGCCAAAATGCCCAGCTCGGCCAGCCGCTGACCTTTCCTGGCGTCGCAGTGCCCCAGCTAGCGACCCATAAATCCGCACTGGCACTGATGTCAGGTAGCAATGCTATGAGGCCCCAAAAGGCAGGCGAGGTATAGATCAGCGGGCGCGCGAAGTTCGCTTTGACGTAGCTCACCCACACGCGGATGCCACCGGCCAATTGCGCCGGCGAGGCGCCATCCGATACCTCGACGTCAAGCACGGGAGGCAGCTCCCCTTTACTCGGGAGGTGAGCGAGAAAAAATTGTGCTTGGGCGACGGCGTCTTCTTGGGGGCGAAAAAAGTGCCGAGCTCCGCGCAACAAGCCCGCGGCATCGGCGTTTTTCCAATGCTCGACGAACATATGATCGAGCAGAGTCGTCGACTCGGTGGCCTTGATGAACGAAAAAGCCTTTCCCGTTCTCGCAATGGCCTGCCAATCCACGAGTGGTTGATGACCCGATACGTCGACCCCCTCCGCATGCGCGGGGTTCGGTTTCACGTGCGATTCAAGATCGTTCATGCGCAAATGGCCGCGCTGGCTGCCGAGACATGGCTCAGCAGCAGCGACGCGGGACACAGCTGTAACCGTCGCTGCCTACTCCCGCCATAGGAGTTTTTTCAACGGCTGGTCCACACCGTAACGCAACACTTCTACTTCTCCGTCAGTACATTTATGCCATCCCAATTGGCGGGTCGGAGTACCTGGTATTCGCGACAGCGCGCGCGCAATTGCTTCGCGGCACCGTCGCTCTCGTAGCCAGCCAGGCACTCCTCGAACAGACGCCCCGCATCGACGAAATTCCCGGCGAAGTACAGCATCAGAGCTTCTTCGAAGCGCGCTCGACTGCGGTGCTTTGCCTCTGCAACCTGAGCGGGCTCGGCGTCGAGCATCTCGAACAGCGTGATCGGCTGAAGTTTGCCTTTGACACGCACGCGATCGACCATCCGCAGATCGAAGCGCAACGGATCTCTGAGCGAATTGCGCGTCGATTCACTGATCAGGGCGAAACACGCAAAGCTCTTGGTCAACGATTCCAGGCGCGACGCGAGGTTCACCGGGTCACCAATCACGCTGCACTTGATACGGTTCGTCCCACCGATGGTTCCTAGCGTAAGCGGCCCCGTGCTGATGCCCACGCCCATTCGAACGTGCTCGACGTGTTGAAAGTCGTGTGCCTGGTTGAAGCGGGCGAGCGCCTTGCTCATCGAGACTACGGCGTCGAGTGCGCGATCGGAGTCGCCCTCGAACAACGCCATAATGCCGTCCCCCAAGTAACTGTCGACAAAGCCTCCGGCATTCACAATCGCGGGCTCCATGTAACCGAGGTAGCGATTGATGAACCCGATATGCAGCTCAGGTGACATACTTTCGACGATCCGAGTAAAGTCACGAACGTCGGAGAAGAGCACGGTCATGTCTTTTCGAATGTTGTCGCCGAGCTGGACATCAACGATCGACGCGCGCTCCAAGTTGCGTAGGAACTCGGCGGGTACGAAGCGCGACTGAGCTTGGGAGAGTTCAACCTCAAGCGCATGCGCTCGCTCGACGTCTTCGTACAGGCGAGCGTTTTCCAGCGAAATCGAAGCTAAGGCCGACAGTAACGTGAGCACGTGGACACGCTCGGCGCTGAACGCGCCACGCATGCGGTTGTTCTCCAGGTACAGTACGCCGTTCAAGACGCCCTGCGATACCAGGGGGACGCACAACACCGACTGCGGTTGCTCCAGAGCAACGTAGGGGTCGTCTTCGAATAGTGAATTCGCGCTGATGTCATCCTCGACTAGTGGCTGCGCGAGCCGCGCGACGTAGTCGACGATAGCGTGAGGCAAGTGTTGTTCGGCCTGAACACCTGCATGCGGAATCTCCGTCTTCAGCGGGGTCTCGCCGTCGTCCACGTCGGCCGAGACCGCAAGCTTGAGCGCACTCTCCTGGCCCAGGAACAAGAAGCCACGCTGAGCGCCCGTATTTTCCATGGCCAGCCGGAGCAGGCGTCGCACCAGCCTGGGCAAACGGATTTCGCTGACGATTGCCTGGCAAGCCTTGATCACGGACCCGATGTCCATCTGTTCGAAGGCGTGTGGCGTGAGCGCTCCCGCGCCGCTGCCGGGCGGCAACGAGCGCGCGCTGTGCTGTCGCGGCAGGTAACCCGTGTCGACGCGAGCAGCGATGCCGTGCGCGCCCCAGCTAGTCCACGCGCCCCGCGCGGCCTGCAGGCTCGCGTCGGCCAAGCGGGAGTGGCCCATTCGAGAGTGAAAACGCCCTGCACATTCCAATGCCATAGCCAGCTCCTGAACGTAGCCGCTTCGCTCAGCGAGGGTGATGGCGGTCTCGTAAAGCTTGGTGGCCTCGGCGATTTTTCCCCCGAGGCCCGCGAGCTCTGCTCGGATCAACTCGACGCGGTGCGCCTGATTGGCAGGCGCCGCGGCGGCCCAAGTCACTAGACGCTTCAAGCTCGCTCGGATTCGCTTGAACTCGGAGCGCGCTTGTCCGGGGTGACGCCCCAAAGCAAGCAGCCGCGTGCGTACCAGAGCCGACAAGAAGTCCAGCGCCGGGGCGTACACTGTCGCCACCAAGCTGTCGATGAAGCCCGACGCCGTGTGACAGCGCTCGAGCGCGCCGGGGAAATCATCATACAGGTAAAGCAAAAGGGCGCGCTCGTAGTTCAGAGAAGCGATCGCAGCACGGTCGCCCACGGCCTCGCTTGAGCGCTGCGCGGCGACGTCGTCAAAGAACTCGCCGCGCAGCAGCTTGGGCTCAGGGGCGCGTCCTTGCAGGCAATGCACCAGTTGCAGGACGCGGCCAGCGTCTCGCGTGAAGCGCTCCTGCCCGAGAGGAGCGAGCTGGGTTAGCAGCCGTTGTGCGCTGCTCTCGACGTCAGCCAAAGGACGCCCTGCCATGAGCATGTAGAACGTGCACGTGACGCCAGCGACCGACGCATACGGGAGGTCACCGTGCTCAAGTGCACTCTTAACCGCGTCAGCCAGCGGTTGGACGGTGAGCTGTAGCGGTTCGATCCAGTGGCGGATGAGTAGATTGTACGTGGTCTGAATGCGCCCTCGGTGCTGAGCCACCGCGAGGCGTTCGACGAGCTTCGGAGCGCACGAACCGAGGGCGTTGCCCCGCTGGACCGCGCCGAAGCCTGCGATCTGAATCGCACCCCAGCCGACCAGGGCGTCTGCGGTCCACTCGCTGACCCCATACTCGAGCGTGAGTGTCAGCATCTTCGCCATCACCAACGGGAAGAGCAGCGGGGAGCTCAAATACGCGGGCGCGCCGACGTGCGCCAGAATACTCATGGCGCACAGAACACGGCTATCCTGCATGGCCGGTCGCGCCAGGATGCGTTCGGGGACCTCGTTTCGCATTCGGAAGCTTGTGCGCGCGACACTGACCGCGACAGCGAGCTTGCTGACCCGGACGGGCAATCTGACGCCGAGCATCCCCAGGACCTCGCGCGCGACGTCAATGGCCTTCGCCATCTCGTTCTGCGCAACGTACGCAAGTAGCTCCAGCTGATACGCCGGAACTTTCTCCAGCAACGTGTGCGCCGACGAGACGATCTGGGCACAACTTCGAGCCATGGCCGGCACGTCACCCGCGACGTAACTGCACTGGGCGAACTCGCTGTGCAACGCGAGCGTTAGCTCGTAAGCGTCCGACCAGCTACCGCCTTCGCCCAGGAGGCCGAGGCCCATGGATAAATGGCCTGCGGCCGCCGAGTAAGCATTCGACGCCTTCGCACGCTGCCCGGCGACCAGACACAGCTCTGCGACGATGCGGCGCTCTGCTGTATTCCGAAGAAGCGAGAGACCACGACTGAAATGCTCGACGAGCTGGAATGCCCGATCGCGACGCTGCTCCTCCGACCAAGTGCGCTGAAGCGAGCGACCGATCGCTAGGTGCAAACTCGCACGCCGCTCCTCTGAAATTGAAGCATATGCAGCTTGTTGCATCTGATCGTGGGCGAAGCGAAACCGCCCTTCCTGCTGCTCAGGTTCGGCCTCCAACTCCGAGAAAGACGGGCGAGCTAGCAGGTCCGCTGCAAGGGCGGGCCCCAAAGCTTGCTCCACGTCGGCCACGCTTCGCCCGACGAGGTCGCTAAGGAGTGCGCTCGTGAACTCACCACCGATGCAGGCTGCGTGCTGCAACAGCTCTTGCGTTGCGGAGGTCAGGCGATCGATTCGTCGCACCATCAAATCGACGACGTTGTCCGTCACCACGTGCGCTTCGCAGGCCTGGATATCCCACGACCACTGTCGACTAGAGCTGTCGAACCACAGCAGTTGTTCGGTTTGCAACGTGCGCAAAAACTGCGAAACGAAGAATGGATTGCCGCGCGTCTTCCGACCTACAACCTGAGCGAGCGGCAAGGAGTGTTCGACGCTACCTTGCAGCACTTGGGCCACGAGCTGCTGAATTTCCGGCGTTTCCAGTGCAGCTAGCCGAATCTCGAACGGTGGGCGTTGCGTAGATAGCTGCCTCGTCAGCGCGAAAAGGGCCGTCGCAGTATCGGGCGCAGAATCGCGATACGCACCGATCACCATCAGATGCCGGAAGCGAGCAGTGCCCACCATTTGCTTAAGTAGCTCGAGTGACGCCTCGTCGGCCCACTGCAGGTCGTCCAAAAAGATGACCAAAGGGCTGTCCGGAGCGGCCATCGCGCCGACGAGATTCATCAGCAAATGACGGAAGCGGGCTTTGGATTGCTCCGGGTCGAGCTCAGGCGGTTCCGGCTGCGGTCCGATCACCCGCTCGAGCTCCGGCACGAGACGAACTAGCAACTGCCCATTGGGTCCCAGGGCCTCGAGCAAGCGCTCTTGCCACGCTCGCAGCTGGTTCGCGGGGCGAGCCAACAGATGATGCAAGAAGCCGAGAAACGCGTTGGAGAACGCCGTGTACGGGACATTGCTGTGCATCAACTCGAACTTGCCCGCGTAGAACTGACCGCCTTCGCGACGGACGTGCTCGCGCAACTGGTTCACCAGGGAGGACTTGCCTACCCCCGGTTGACCAGAAACAAGGACGAACGATGGCTCACCGAGCTGCGCGCGCTTGAACTGAGCACGCAGCTCGCCGAGCTCGCGGTCTCGACCATAGATTCGCCCCGAGAAGTACAATTGGGTCGAAGCGTCACCCCGGCCGAGCTCGAATGTCGCGATGCTGGCGAGCTGCCCAAGCTCGTTTCGACAGTGCGCCAAGTCTGCAGAGAGCCCGCCCGCGCTGCGATATCGCTCGTCCGGATCTTTGCTCATCAATTTGAGCAGCACACTCGCGAGCGCCTCGGGTACGTCCGGGCGGATGGCGCGTACCGACGGAGGATTTGCGCTCAGGTGGCGATGAAAGGTCTCCAGTACATCCGCTCCGCCGAATGGGGGTTTTCCGCAGAGCATTTCGAACAACGTGACTCCGAGCGAATAGAGATCGGAGCGATCATCGACAGCGCGACCCGTACGCAACGTTTGCTCGGGTGACGCGTAGGCAGGCGAACCTCTAAAGGCGGCGGGACTGATCGCGTTCGAGCCATTGATGCCCGCGCTCAAGTCGCAAAGCCGCAGCTCGCCCGTTTTAGGATTTAGCAGGATATGCGCTGGATTGATGTCGAGGTGCAGGACCCTCGAGTCATGCAGGGCCCGCACGCACAGGCACAACCGGAGTGCAATATCGAGAAACGCTGGAACCGGCAAGCCGCCGCTTTCCAGTTGCTCGCGTAGCGAGCGACCGCCAAAGTCCTCGATCACCAAGGCTAAGCTGGTCCCCACCGGGACCAGCTCGCTACAGCGGACCACGTGCTCTTTGGCGGGCCCCGACTCGAGGCTGCGCGCCAGCGCAAACTCGTGCTGCAGGCGCTCGAGATCAGTTGCGTTCGGGTAGCGGGCCGCCGGGGTCTTGACGATGATGGGGAGGCCGTCCGAGGTGCGCCGCCCGCGCAGCACGAGCGAGCGCTGCCCGTTGTGAATCGGCGCTAGCCCTGAGTAGCCCGCGAGCTCGAGCATCTTGCATCTTCAGTTACTACGCCGCCTTCTTGGGGGCAACGCCGGCTGGCGGAGTCGTCCCGCGCGGCGGTTGATCGTCCGGCCCTTCCCCGGCGCCGCTCGCACCGGCCGCGCCGCTCAGAACGGCACGCACCGCCTCGCTAGCAGCTCGGAACCCCGACTCGATGGCGCCGTTCATGTAACCGCACCATTCGGTCGAGGACTCGGCGCCTGCCCAATGAATCGGCCCGATCGGGGTGCGCAAAGCACTGCCGAACTGAGTTAAGGCTCCGGGAGGCATCATTGCGTCCGGCGCTCCGAGCCCGTTCACGCACTGCTGCGGCCAGTCCTCTTCGACGTAGTTCGATTCCGGATCACTCGGGTTGAGCAGCTCACTGTTCTCGAACCGATACACCCGCTTCAAGTGCGCGATGACGGCGCGAGCGCGCTCAGCCTTCGTGTGCTTCTCAGACCAGTGACTGGCAGACGCTCCGACGATGAACGTCATCAGGGAATAGCGGTCCGGCTCGTTGCCCGACGGGTCGACCCATACGTTGTCGAGTGTCCAGTCTAGCGGGTTTTCTGTGATGGGGAGACCCGCGGACAGCAAGAAACCCATCAAGCCACGCTCACGCCAAAACGGCCGTTCGAAGCGCACGAAGCCCTTGATGGTCCGGCCCAAGGCCTTGCCCATCGCTTGACACAACTCGTAGCGCATAACGGAAGCGCCGTCGCCTTTTTCGAGAGGCGGGTCGTAGCTGAGGCGGTTGATGGATACCGGCGGCGCCATGGCCACGATCGCCCGCCGACCGCGTAGCGACCGCTGGGTCACGTTGCCGTCCGCGCCGGTGACATCACAGGTGACCACCACGCCAGAAGCGTCATACGCAATCTTGGTAGCCCGCGCCCCGCGCAGTACGGTTTTGTTGTTGGGGTCGATGTCTTGACGGATTGCCTCGACCAGCGACTGGGTACCAAGGGCAAAGCGCGTCGCTTCCGCTGCGCCCGTCCCCCCGGAGACGTCAACCAGCGAGGAGTAACCACCGGCGGTGGCCGCGTAATACAGGAGAAAGAACATCGAAACTTCGCTCGGTTCCAGCGAAAATGCGGAACGCACGGATGTAACGAAGACCTCTGCCGTGTCCGCGCTAATGCCGACGCCAATGTTCGGGTCAGACGGGTCAACTGGCACCGGGTGTGCGTCCCATTCGGCTCGCTGCTCGTTGATCCAATCAGCAACGGTCTTCGTGTCGAGATAAGCGAGAGCGCTCAGGGTCGGGTCCGCCAGGTGATCCCGCACCTCGATCGCGAAACCGTCGAGCTTGAGCAGCAAGGATAGCGCATTGAGCCCACCGGGAAACGCGAGCGGATTGTCGCCTGGAAACCTAGTGAACTCGTTTTTTCCGTTTTGATAGAGCCACTTGAAGTTGCGGTCCTGCGGCAGGAAAGTCTCAATCGTCTGCACTTGGTAACGGCGCACCAAGTACTGAATCTGCGTTTGCGTCGCGCCGATGTAGCCTCCGCCAAAGTCCATGTCGACGCCGTCGCGCGTCCAGGCTCGCCCACCGAGCCGCTGCGCATCGGCTTCCAGCACAACATACGTGAGCTGCTTCTCCGCCGGCAGCCCTTGATTGGTGTCTTTGATGCGCAACGCGGCCGCGAGCCCGGCGAACCCAGCACCGATAATGATCACGTCCGCGTCAATTGGATTGTTCATTGTCTACGGCTCATCCCTTCGTTCGTTTCGAGTTGCTCGGCACGCTGGTGCTGGAGTCAAACCGATTCTATAGTCATTGCGTCGGGTAAACACTTCGTGACGATTCCGCCATCATGCCCATCGGCGCGTTGGCTGCAATAATTTCATGCAGCACAGAGTTGATCCGTGAAAAGTATCGAAATCTCTTCGTGTGTAATGCTTGTCACTCTTTCCGGCTGCGTCCACTCGCTGGCGGGCACCGGCGCTTCGGTCGTTTCCCCGAGCCGCCGAAGCGCGTGGCTCGCCGGCGTCGCAGTTCGTGACGACCTGAACGTTCCACGCAATTATCAGTACTTCGTCGGTACGGAAGCAATCTTGGCGACCCAAGCGGCGACGAGGAATGCGCCGAACGACCGCGCGACTGGGCAGGGTCAGGCCGCGGAACATTTCGGAATCAATGCGGGCTGGCAGCGGGCGCCACAGGCCAGCGAAACCGTCGGCTGGCGCATCGGTTCGCGGCTGGGCGTGTGGCATGGTGCGCTGGGCGACGCCTCCTCGCGTTGGGCGGTCAATCTCGGTGCGGACGTAGCTCCGCTGATTCGGATCGGCACGACGCTTCCGCCCTGGGAGGCCGACGAAACCATCTCCGAAAATCTGCTGCTCATTCCCTCGCTGTTCGTCGACCCGCTGGTGGCCCGGCTGGGCGCGTCCGAACAATCGCACTACGCCTTTAGCTACGGCGTCATGCTCTCAATCGGCGTCAGTCTTTCCTCCACGTTGGTACCATGAAAAGCGCTCCGCTCTTACTCACCTTGGTTTCCCTTTTGGGGGTCGGCTGCGGGAACCCAACGCTGTTCCAGATCCCGCCGCTCGGAGCTACCGCACCTCTGCCAGCAGGCGAGGGAACGCTCGTGGGCACTGCCCGGGTGGACATCACTCCGCCGCCTGGCCCCTCCACCTGGGGCCACGGTCCCGATGCTCTCGCCACGCAAGGCTATTGGACGCGCCTGCAATGCCGCGTCTTCGTAATCGAGGCAAACGGTGGCAAAGGCTCGCATGGCGAACCGCTTCGAGAACGCTATGCCATCGTCCCCTGCGACTTGCCGGCGATCAGCTACTCCCTGTTCCGCGAGGTGGCGCATCGCGTGGAGGGCGTAGTCGCCGGGGATCATATCCTGCTGACGGCCACGCACACGCATGCTGGGCCGGGTCACTACTTCGAATCTGGCGTCTACTCGGGCTTTCTGAGCACGCGGCGTGCAGGCTTCGACACGGACATGTTAGCCATGCTGTCCGCGCGAATCGGGCGCGGCATTCTAGAAGCAGCGAAGCGGACAGTGCCGGCTAAGCTGCAATGGGGGGACACCCGCGTCGTCGGCATGACCCGAAACCGCAGCCCGCAAGCGTTTGCGCTGAACGGCGCCGGCCTGACGAACAACCCCGCGTCGTCTGTAACGTGTCCGCTGGCCGCTCCCCTCCCTCCCCTGTCCGATGCCGACCTTGCGCAGCTACGCATCGGCGCTTGCGCCGACATCGGCGCAGCGTGCAAAGAGGTCGACCCGCGACTTTCAACGCTCACGGTTCGAGAGGCGGCGAGCGAGCGCCCCCTAGGCTCGATTACCTTCTTTGCAATGCATCCGACGGTGTTGCCGGCACACACGCGCTTGTTCGGCGGCGATGTATTTGCGGTCGCTTCGCGCGAGCTCGAGCGCATGATGCGTGTCAACTGGGCCAACTGGGCCGCTGACCACGCAGAGTCGCCGGACTCCGATCCGTTGGCCGCTATCGTCAATACGAACGAAGGCGACATCGTACCGGTGTGGTCGGCCGGGGACGTAGCCGAAGCGCAGGCGGTTGGGTCCCAACTTGCACTTGCCGCGTTGCGAGCGCACATCGAACTCCCGGTCACCACGATCGCTAGCGCGCCCCCGCTCACCACGATTGCGACCGCGTCCCCCGTCACCACGATCGCTACCGCGCTCGTTGAGGCGGACATGGCAAGAGCGGCGGGCTTCTTGAAGGTGGACCCAGCGCGCCCCGCGGAGCTTGGGCAGGGGTCGAGTCACGGCGGCAGCGACCACACGACGAGCATCGACGACATCGTGTCCAGGCTTCCGGACTGGGCGTCGAGCACCGGAGGGCAGGATCCAAAGACCCCAGTGCTCGGTTGCCTGGATCATCCGCTGGCCGGCGCAACCGGTTTTCCGGCGATGATGCCGTTCTCCTTGTGGCACATCGGCGATCATTGGATTGCCGGAGTGCCCGCCGAGCTCACCGTCACGACCGGGTTTCACGTCCGGAACGCAATCGTAGCGGCCACCGGCGCGAAGCTGGACAACGTGATCATTGCTGGGCTCGCCAACTCGTATATGCAGTACGTCGCAAGCTGCGAGGAATTCCAACTCCAGCACTACGAGGGGAGCTCTACGTTGTATGGCTCGGGCACGGAATCGTTCATCGCACGGGTCGAGAGTAACTTGGGCTGCACGCTGTCGGGTGGCGGCGCGGGCGCGTGTCCAGCTCCAATGCCACCCGGCATTCAACCCGTACCCTTTCGAGCCTTCGATGTTCGGCCGGACGCGGATCGGACTCACGAGCGCTACCCGCAGCCGCGCGGCTCGCGATCGCCCGAGGAGATAGGCGTCTGCCAGCTTCCGCGACTCGATCCTTTCGCGGATGCCCCGAGAATTTGTGTGCGCTGGCTCGACGCTTCGCCGGGTGATATTCCCCTTGCGGCGGCGACCTTTAGTCCCGGACCCTGGCTGAGCATTCATATCAAAGGCCAGGCCGCGCCGTTCCGCTGGGCCGCGAATGACCCGCGGTCCTTCTTGGATGATCTCGGAGATGATTTTCAAGTGCGAGCACGCGCAAACTGCGGGGATCGCGGCTTCGGCTACAGCGCGATCATCAACTTGAAGCAACGCGAATGGGACGCGATGAACGTTGTGCCCGTTGTGCCAGGCAAACCGCGCTTTTCACTGGTCGCGGCCGACCCCAGCGTGCCACTAGTCGTGGACTTCGATCGGAGCACGACGCCGCGTTGTACACGAAACGAGACGTTGTATTGCTTGGACCAGTACGACCCCGCCGCCGCCCCGATTGCGGCGGCCTGCGGCAAGTAACGCCAAGGACAGCGCGTCCAAATTTCCTCGGTCGGTGGCTCGCGCGGTTTGTCGACGTTTTGCAATTTTGGACTCCGGGCTATGCTGCCGCGCTGCAAGTTCGCGTGGTGTGGACTTCGCACACTCTTGATGGGACGATCCGATGCTGCACTCTCGCTTGCGGTCTTTCGTATTCACGCTGGGCACTGTTCTGACCTTCGCCGCCTGTAAGCCAAAGCCTGGTGATAAGTGCAGCGGAGCCGGCTTGCCAACCTGTTCCGATCCGGCGACGGCACTGGTGTGTGGCAAGGGGCTCGTGGTGGCCCTGCCGTGTCGCGGACCGAAAGCCTGCACGTCGAGCAGCTCGCAGGTGCAGTGTGACAACTCGCTCGCGGTCGCGGGTGACGCCTGCGACCAACCCGCGGACGTCGCATGTGCCGTCGATCATAAATCTGCGCTCGAGTGTCAGAACGACAAGTTCGCCGTCGCCGAGACATGCAAGGGCGCGCGAGCGTGCCAAGTCGACGGCGACAAAATCGCGTGCGACAATGACGTCGCCGAGCTCGGTGACCCCTGCCAGGACGAGGCGGACTATGCTTGCACCACCGACAAGCTGACAGCCCTCAAGTGCGTGGCAAAGAAGTTCCAAGCCTTGAACACTTGCCGAGGCAAGCACGGTTGCCGGGTGTTCGAGCTGCCCGAAGAGAAAAAGACGGATTTCGTGTGCGACGACACGTTAGCGCAGGAAAACGACACCTGTGACACCGAAGGCGAGGAAGCGTGCAGCATGGACAAGTCCGAGCTCTTCCGCTGCAAGTCCTCGCGCTTCACAAAAGATCACCCTTGCCCGGGTGGCTGCAGCTTCGATGAAAAGGGCGAGACATTCGCGTGCGCTCCCAATGCCGCAGCGGCAACCGACAAGCCGACCAAAGCGACCACCACGGTGGCTTTAGCGACCAAGACCAAGCCAGCTGTAGTGGCGAGCAAGGCTGCGCCCGCAGCCGCTGGCAAGGCTGCGCCCGCAGCCGCTGGCAAGCCCGCAGCCGCCAAAAAGTTACACTGACCGGAGTCAGGCGCGACCCCGTAGTGTCCGAAAACCCGGACGGCGCGAATTAGGCAGCGGCTCGATGACAGAAGTTGAGCAAACCGCCGAGCCGTGCGCGGCTGTGACTGTCTTCGCGCTCGGCTTTGCGGTCTGAATGATGCTCTCATCAGCGGAGGTGCGCATGCTGACTGCTTCAAAAGAACCGGCGCACCGTCGCTTCGCCGGCGCGTGGCTCGGCTGTGCTGTCGTCACGCTGTGGCTCGCTAGCTGTCGGCCGAATCTGCCAACGCCGCCGCAACCGACACCCTTGCGCGTCGCCAGTGGGGCTCGAGAGGCTGGCCCGCGTTCCGAAGCGTTCGTGCTGGGATTTAGTGCTACGGGCACGCGGCTGGCTAGCACTCGCGACTTTCGCACCGTCACTATCAGCGAAGTCCCGTCGCTGAAGCGACTCACCGCGCTCGTCTTCGATCTCGCGCCGGGTGAAGACAGTCCCACGTTCAGTTGGCTCGGAGATAATGCGTTAGCCCTCTCTGTATATGGGGCCGACGGCGCTGTCCGTCAGGAGGTGCGCAGGATCGCAGATGGCAAACGCTTCGCAGCGGCAGACGTCGCGGTGCCACTCGAGCCGTTCAGCGACGCGCTCGATCCCAATACAGATGCCGCTCGCGGCCAAACGCCGCACGTATTCGCGACTCCGCTCGGGCGCGTTCGGCTCGACGTGGCCTCCACGCCGGACGGCAAGGTGCAGCGCGCCCAGTTGATCCTGGCGCGCCCCGATGGCTCGGAACGCCGCATCGACCTGCACTCTAGCTTCGCCCAAGACCGATATCTCTCCCTGCGGGCGCTCGGGGTGTTCGGCCAACAAGTGCTGCTGCGTTCGTGGGCGAGCCACGGGGCCATCGCGATGGGCCGCCTCGGGACCGTCGATCTCGCCAGCCAACGTGTCACGATGATCCAGGAGCCGCTCAGCGCATCGGCGGACATCTCGATCGTCGGCGACCGGCTGGCCCTCGTTCAGGGGGCGGAGACGAAGGCGTGGCTATTCGAGCTGCCGTCGCTGCGGCGCCTGACCACCTTCTCGTTTCCAGACGCCAAGGTGAGCACGGTCGGCGAGCTCGTGCTCGGCGACGGTCCGACTTGTATCGCGCTGGCGCCTGACCGCAGCCGCGTCGCACTGCTCGGCGCTTTGCAGCCGTTGCGCTGGTTCGATACCGCCACTGGACGCCAGTTGGGCGAGCTCTCCGTTAACGGCGACTATTTCTCGTGCATGCTCGCGTTCGCCGCTGACAGCAGGCACCTTGTCGCCGCCACGCGCTTTGGCGGGGTCAGCGTGGTGAATGTCGAACGCGCTCAGATCGAGCTCACTTACGATTTCACCCATTGCACCAACTGCGACCGGCAAATCGCTTCCGGCAATCGCGAGCTCAGCTCGAGCGCATCTTTATCGCCCGATGTGCGGTATTTTCTGGTGCGCGGGGCGTCGGCGGAAGCGCATGCCTGCGTTGCTTCGACATGCCTCGTGGATCTCGTCACGCACGCGGTCACTCCGCTCGCGGCCGAAGGCAGCTACGTCGGCTTCGACCCAAGTAGTCGCTATTTCATCCTCGGTAACGCCCTCTTCAGCACTCAACCCGTCCGACGAATCGCTGAGCTGCCATAAGATCTGGTCATGGTCGTCGCTATCGCGCGAGGAAGTGTTGCTGCCGCCGCCATGATCTTTGTTGGTCCAGCCTTCGTAAACTCGGCAATCGATCACCTGCAAGTGGTAGCGCCACTTTCCGCAACCGGCGGCAGCTCAGCCGGTGGTCAAGCGACAACCCAAGGAGACAATTCATCGGGGGGAAGCTCAGGCGCGGGTGCTGCAGGTACGGCTGGGGCGGACGGAGTCTCGGTACCCCTGCGGGCTCGTCCACCGATGGGCTGGGAGAGCTGGTGGAGCAATCACACCAACGTCGAGACCGACGCCGACGTGAGGGCCGTGGCCGACGTTGTGGCGAGCAAGTTTGCCGCACTCGGGTACGAGTATCTCCTGATCTAAGCGTGTGGAAACAGCTACGACGACTACGGTCGGCTGAAGCCGGATTCGAAAAACTGGCCGAACGGGATCAAGGCGGTCGCCGACTACGTCCACAGTAAAGGGCTCAAGCTTGGGGTCTCGCTAACACCCGGGGTCAATGACGCGGTAGTGGCTGCCAACTCGCCCATTTACGGAACGACGTATCACGTGAAGGACATCATTACGTCTGCGCCAGGCAATACCGACAAGGCGTCCAACCGAGCGACCCCTCGGCCGGCATCGACGAGTTCACACTCGGCGAGGGGGCGGCTTGTCTCGGTTGTGTTTGGTGGAACAAGAACAACTCGTGGCACTCCCGGTTTATTTCCATCATCCCGCTACGTTGCCGCTAAAGGACCCGGGCATGCCCAGGCAGGTCAGCCAGATCAGCGACTCGCCCGATGCGGCGATGGATAAAGGCGTTTACAGATGGAATACCGGCAAGTCGACGGCGTTGATATTTATGATTTTCCGACCGAATTGGTGGAGCATCCACTGCTGGCATGGATGGGTGACGACTATGTTCAGTACGTCATCAAAAAACTTCTTGGAAAATTTCAGCAGCAAGATGCCGGAACGGTCATGTTGGCAATCAAATGCGAACAAAAACCCGACCTGCAAACCAGTCTTAAAGAAGCAGCTGGCACGGTCACCCATGTGGTCCTAACTCTGTTCCTTCAGATTCTACTTGAAACGGCCAATGGCGCGCGCTGGCGTTTAAAGGGCATCGGTGTCTTTACGCCAACGTCAGTGAGCTTTGCATTGAATTCAAGTGAACGAGTCTGAGTCAAAACGCCGCGGTGCGTTTGTACGAACGCTTCGGGTTTCGCACGCGCGCCGAGATCACGAACCGCGTTGGAACGCGCTCGCTGACGATGTTGCTCACGTTTTCTAGAAATGGCGACGTCGGGGCGAGCGCTTCGGAATCAAGCGGTCATCGTCGCGGCCCGAGAGGCGCGTGATTTGCAGCGGCTCACCCAGCGACAAGCGCTCCTCCGAACGCCTGAGTCCGCTCACGGATTCGCCACCGGACTGAACCCGCGGCTCGCGCCAGGCGATCCGCGAGCCCTTGACCGCCTTGGCTCCTTGACGTTGAGGGCCCCCCTCGCGTTGGCTCAGTTCTGACAGCTCAGCCTATCGGTGTTCGCCGAGAGCGCGATGATATGCCTCACGAAGCCATAGCCGTTGAAGTCGAGGATGACGCGGTGGTCGGCGGTACTGAAGGTGAGTTGGGTGGGGTTGCCTTGGGCGCTGACGACTTGCACTACGTCCCCGCTGGCGCCGAGCAGCGTGCTGCTTTCGGAGATGCCGGCAGACACGCTGGACACGGTGATCGCGCCGTCGCTTCCGACCTCGACTTGGCAGTCGGTCACGATTTGCTTCGCGCCGCCGACGGTGGCAATGCCTTGACCGAGGATGGCCTTGCCGGTCGCGCCGCCTAGATCCGACGTGGCAATACCCATCTGGGTGTAACTCGTGTTGGTGCCGGCTTTGCTGGTGATCGCCGACACGGCGGCGCTGGGCAGGATCAGTGTATCGAGCGAGCGATCCGTGAGGTCGTTCGAGGCGTAGTCGACGTTGCAGGCGATCGCCGTGCCCGTTTTACTGGCCGACACCGCTGTGACGCGACCGGCGTAGATGCCGATGTTCAGTCCGGAGCCGCCCGCGTCGTAGAAGGACATCAGTTGGTTCTTTCCGATCTTCGCCGGATCCGGGTAAGTGACGAGTAAAGTTTTGGTGTTGGGGTTCGTGGAGATGAACGGCGCGGTAATGGTTTGCCCGCCGCCTTCTAGTTTGAGCGCGCTGCCGGTCACCGTCAGCTTACAATCGGTGATCAGCGTGGCCGTGCCACCGGGCATGTCCGCCTTGCCGCCACGCGCGAACAAGTGCGAGCCCGCGAAGCCAGCGAGCATGCTGGCATCGGTGAAATTCGTCTGGCTGTCCGTGGCGCCTGTGACGGACGCCGGCACGGTGATGTCGCCCAGCGTGCCCACAGAACCGCCTGCGCCGCCCGCGTTTGCGCCCGCGTCGCCACCCTGGTTGGCACCAGCCTGCGGTTCGCTCGCGCCCGCGCTGCCGCCATTGGCATCATTGCCCGCGCCTGCGTTGTCCCCCGTTGCGCCCGCCTCAGCGCTTTGTCCCGCGCTCGATTCGTCCGTCGTCGGCGCCGCTGAATCCGAGCTGCAGGCGGCGAACACAAAAGCAAGCGTACCCGTCGCAGCCAGCGCAGCGATTCGAAAGTTGATCATGGTGCTCCCAAGCAAGATGGTTAACGGCGCGCAAAGCGCGCCAGGGTGCGTCTGTTAGTCTGGCATGTCTAAGATAGCAACGTCGTAACGTCCGAAAACCCGGACGGCGCGAACTAGGCAGCGGCGCGATGATAGAAGTTGAGCAATCCGCCGAGCCGCGAACGGACTCGAATGGTGCTGAGCGCAGCGTTGTCGTTGCTCGGGGTAGGCAAAGCGTGAATGAGTCGACCGTCGATGCCCTGATGATAGCGTT
>JBDTJC010000337.1:0-6146 GCA_039936055.1 Polyangiaceae bacterium
ATGCTCACCGGAAAGCCGTTTTCGAAGGCGATCGTCACGTCCTCCGCCGCCACCTGAGTGTCGGCCTTCCAGTGCGCAACGCCCATGATCGGCTTCACGATGTGCATGCCCTTAGTCAGGAGCTCCAGATCCTTGGCCTCGTGCGTCGCGCCGAGCACGTTGGCGTCAGTGCTGTACGCCTTCTCGGTGCTCATGGTGTACGGGCGCCCGATCTTCGTCAGGTACTCGCTCATTTCCGTGCGACCACCGAAGGCGTCCACGAATTTTTGATCCAGCCAGGGCTTGTAGATCTTCAGGTTCGGGTTGGTCAGGATCCCGTACCGGTAGAAGCGCTGAATGTCGTTGCCCTTGTGCGTGCTGCCGTCGCCGAACACGTGCACGTCGTCTTCGCGCATCGCGCGAATGATCGCCGTCGTGGTGACCGCGCGGCCGAGGGGTGTCGTGTTGAAGTACTTCTTGCCGCCGCTCGACAAGTGGAAGGCGCCACATTGAATCGCAACCACGCCTTCGCGGGCCATCGCCTCGCGGCAATCCACCAAGCGCGCTTCGACCGCGCCGTGCTCGAGCGCGATGGCCGGGATGGCGGCCGGGTTGTCTTCATCCGGCTGCGCGAGGTCGGCGGTGTACGCGTACACCTTCATGCCGTTCTCGCTGAGCCAAGCGACAGCGCAGCGCGTGTCGAGACCCCCGGAAAAAGCGATACCTAGGCGAGTGCCGGCTGGCGGCAATGAACGATAAATGCGGCTCATGGCGCACAGGGCGTAGCATGGGCCTCGATTCGTTGAAATCGCCGGCTGTTCGGACGCCGCCTGGGTGAGGCGCTACATCGCGGACGGAACGGGCATCATCGCCGCGGGAACCGGCGACCCGACGGTGACGACCTCGGTCGTGGCCGCGAGCAGCTTCTTCGTGCCGCCCTGCTCCTGCACACGACCCGTGCCCTGATCGACAATTTCAATCGCGATCTCCAGTGCAACCGTGGCCCCACCGCAGATCTTCGTGCTCGTGCCAGTCCCCGCGTCGGTGTTGTCGTCGGTCGCGGTCATGCAGTCACCGTCGACCGCCTTGCTGACACGGAACCCAAAATCCACGCCCGTCAGGCCAGCTATCACCTTCGGAATGTAGGGCTGGACCAGCACATCGTTGTAGGAACGATTTTGGGTGTTGAACGCGTGGTTGGCATAGATCGGTAACGGATCCGTCATCATATCCGGATCCTCCTGAACCCCACCGGGCAACGGAGGCGGGTTCTTGATCATCGCCTGCACCGTCGCAAAGTCGATCGCCATCTCGTTCATGTCGTCGAACGTAAAGGTGCCATGACGCCGCGAGGACTCCCCCGCACTGGACGCAGCCAGCACAAAGTACTGATCGATGCCCGACAAATTCGGCTCGAACTTCTGCTCGTTGGCGTCAGCCAGCTGCATGCCGGGGTAGTAGCGACCAAACTCGTTCCAAGGATCGATCAGCACTTCCACTACCTGCTCGGAATCATCCAAATTGCTGAGCGTCCAAGTGAGCTGGACTTTGACATCTTGGTTCGTGATCCACGGCGTGCGCCCGTACGGCTCCACGTTCTTGCCCAGCGCGCTCCGTTCGCTGGCTGTGGGCGCAACAATGGGAAACTGAAGCCCGCGCTTCACCTCGAACAGCTGCGTCTCACCGTCGTTGAAGATCGGCGCCACGCTCTTCGTCATGCCGACTTCATCCGGCTCCAGGTTGCGGTCATCTGCCTGCGAGCCGCAGCCCGTAGCGAACACACAGCACGCGAGGACGACGCCCCAGGCGGCCACTTGGGGGCTCGCTACCCCCACGCAGGGGCGCCCCGCCCCCGCTCTAACCCGCGAGAATTGCCGGTATATTCGGTTCATTTGAGGCCTCGTTCTGGGATCACCGTGAGCTATGCCAGCGCCGTGCCAGCGCGAGCCGCCGCGCGCGCAACGTCACTTTTTGCCGGGCCGAAACACGAACGGGAAGCTCGCGCCCGTCGCCTTATCGGCCGTCGGAAACTGCAAGCGATTGAACGTGCGCAGGATGCAGCCCTCGACGCGCGGATTGTTGAGCGACGAGTTGCCGACGTTCGCGCTGCTCACTGAGCCGCCGGGGCTGATGCTGAAGGACACGCCGACGCTGCCTTTGAGCGTCGGGTCATGCGCCGAGGCGATCTCGTAGCAAGCCTGGAACGCGCCCATGCGCGACATCACGACGCGCATGATCTGCTGAGGCGTGAGGCCTTGGCCGCTGGGCGCGGCGTCCTTGCCCGCGACCTTGTGCTCGCCGCCGCCCGTCCCGTTGCCAGAACCCTCACCGCTACCCAGGCCGCCCTTGCCGTTCCCGCCGAGCCCGCGACCACCGGGGCCCCCCGAACCAGAGCCGTAGCCGCCGCCTTTGCCTGGACCCCAGCCAGTATCCAGCGTGCCGGAGCCGAACGGCACGCCACCCGGTGCGTCACCGCCGCCCCTATTTCCAGAGCCTTTGAGGCCGGTGCCGCTGCCCGAACCGAGCACGATGTTGTCCGAGCGCAAGCCGCCCAGCGCGTCCGCCACGGAGCTGATCGTCCCGAGCGTCTTCTTCACGTCGTCGCCGACGTCGCTCGAGAGCGCTTCGGACATGCCGCCGAGACCGGCGCGAATCTCGCCGGTCTGCTTGGTGTGGTCTTCCTTGCCGTTACGCCCGAGCTTGCCCTCGGCGCCCGCGATCTTCTTACCGCCGCCTTGTTCCTTCTTGTCCGTAGCGCCGGGGTCCTTGATGCCCGAACCCTTGTCCTCTTCCTTGCCCGTGTCCGGCGTGGCAGGAGGCGTGGGCTCTTCCTTCAAATTGAACTGCAGCTCGAGCTCTTGCTGAGTCGTCAGTTCGAGGGGCTTGGGTATCGGCGCCGGACCGGTCAAAGCCCAGATCAGGGCGAGCGCGCCGAGCACCGCGATGAACGCGAACACAACCGACAGCGCCAGCGCCCAGTCCACACGATTGCGCTGCGCGATGACGGGCGCGCCGCGCGAGAACTGAAAAAACACGGCAAAATTGCCGTACTGCACGAGCCCGTGATCACCCGCCACGATTGGAATCGGCGCGCCGGAGCGGCCGAGCTCCGCGGGGTTCTCACGCCGACCACGGAGTTGCAGCTCACCGCCCGTCGCACCGCGCGCATCCAACTCCCAACCCGTGCCGACCGCGCGCACCGGAAAATCCGCGATCTGCGAGCCGTCGGGCTTGGCCACGACGGCGCCCTCGCCATCACCAATCTTCAGCGATTGTCCGGTGTCCAGATTCTGTACGGAGAGCACGGTCGTGCCCCACACAGCAGCGGTACGAAGCACGATCGGCAGCGGCGCGGGAGTACTCATGCTCAACGAAGCGACGGGTTGTTACGAGTGTCGGAAAGCTCACGCATGAACGAGCGGTGCCCGAGCAGCCCGGCATCGAACTCGGCGCGCACGCGGCGCAAGAAGTAGATGATCTGCGGCGACTTCAAACGCCCTTCCACTTCAACGGTGCCGAATTTGTAGGTCTTCACGCCGGCCTTGTCTTCTTTAACGGTCGTGGCGTCAGCCGCGCTAGGGGGGGCCGTTTTCGTGGCCGCGGTGCCCGCAGCTTTCAGCGCGCTCGGCTCGCCTTTTTCGAATTTGTCAGGCGCAGGTCTATCCGCGCTCGCGTCATCCGCCTCAGCCGCGGCGGGCGCTGGCTTTTTGGTTTTTTTGGGGGTGGGTTTTCGGGCTGCGGCGGGGTGCGGTTTAGCCTTCGGCGCAGCCGCAGCGGGACGAGGCGCCGCCAGCAGCAACGCACACAGCGCAGCGCGCAGCGCATAAACCCCCAGCCAAGAAAACCGAGACCTCATGTTGGCCTTCGAGCATAGCCGGCTCACCAAGCCAGATCTACGGCGCCACTGTGGCGCCAGAGAGCCACATTCACCCACAAACCCAACAACGTCAGCAACCCAGCCCGTTGCTGCCCGACAGGGATTCCAAGCCGCACAGCCGGCCCTTCAAAGAAGGAATCACCCATGTCGATTAACGCCACCACCAACT
Source organism: Polyangiaceae bacterium (assembly GCA_039936055.1). Lineage (GTDB taxonomy): Bacteria > Myxococcota_A > Polyangia > Polyangiales > Polyangiaceae > PMG-095. The sequence goes on from JBDTJC010000337.1 coordinate 4,026, forward strand.
ACATGAGCGCCTCCACCATCGACCAATGGATGGAGCGGAAAACTGAAGGCCTGTACGGGAACATGCGCGGCGCGATGGACGAGTCCAACACTCGCGCGGATGCGGAGCAGGCGCTGAATGACATTAAAGCGAAGATCCTGAACGCACAGAAAGACGGTACCGACGCACGAGACCTGCAAAAGGAGATCGCCGACACCATGAAGCAGTACGGGGACATCCCCGAAGTCACCAAGACGCTGACGCCAATCGAAACCGATCTCACGAAGCGCATCGCCAAAGCAGACGGGCCTCAAACTTACGGGAACGATTTGGCCTCAGTCACCCTCCAGCCAACCCCGGGGCAAATACCCGTAACACTCAGCAAAGACGACTCGGACAATTGGACCAAAGAAATCGGCGACACGGTCGACGGTCTGGGCAAGCAAGATCAGATGGGGATGATCAACATTCAGGAGTTCAACAGCCAGATCAATCAAGCCAAGCAAATCGCGTCGGCTTTGCTGGACGCGGCGGACAAGTCTGCCAACGCGATCATCAACCACATCAGCTGAGGCCGTCATGTTGAACGCAACGAGCACGCCGCCTGCCGCCAGTCCCTGGCAAAGCCCGCCTTCGACGAGTGACTCGTCGCAAACCAACCTCAGCGCGGCCTGCTTACTGCTCGCGCTGATGGTGCAAAGCCAAACCACCGCACAGTGCGGCTCCAAAACGGACGTCGAGCTCGACTTCAAGAAGATGGAGGATCTGAAGAAGCAGCTGGCGGACGCAATCCAACACGCCAAGGATGCGTCGGAGCACTCGGGCTTCCTCGGCTTCCTCGGTGACATCTTCGGCAGCGACATTGCGGAGATCGCCGGTGCAGTGGCTGCGGTCGCGGCCGTCGTGGCCACTGGCGGCGCAGCGGGCCCCATTGTGCTGCTGGCACTCGCCGAGGGCCTCCAAGCCGCAGCCAAGTTCGGACCTGAACTCGGGATCGATCCGAAGATCTGTATGGCGCTCGGCCTCGCGTCAGCGGCGATCGGCTTGTGCACGGGCGCGGGAGAAACACAGCTGGCGGGGGCGCTCGCCGACGGAGCGCGCGGGGTGGAACTCGGCGCGAATGTTGCGAACGGCGCCGCGACCGCAACGGGCAGCGTGCTGCACCTCGCGTCCAGTCACTATCAAGCGAAGATGCTCGACTATCAGGCGGACGCCACCGGCTACCGCTCCGCGAACGACGCCAAGAGCCTCGACCTCGATGCAGCCCTCGATCTGCTGCAACGCGCGCTCAAGACCGAGCAACGCGAAATCGCTACCGTCAGCGCCATCACTCAAAACAACGCGGACACCAACGTCGCATTGACGAACAGGATCTGATCATGACCCAAGCCATTGCCGGTTCGGCCGTCACGAGCTTCGCAAGCGAACTCGCGGAGCTCCTGATTCAAACCGAGTCCGTCCAGTCGGACGCCGCACGTGAACAGCGTGACGCCGCGCGAGCCGACTTCCTGCACGAAGCCGAGAACCAAGTGAAAGCACTGCACGATGCCGCAGACGACATGCGCACCGGTGCGTGGGCAAGCGCAGCGCTGACCGTCGCGAGCTCGGCGTGCATGATCGCGAGCTCAGTCGAGCAGTTCAAAGCGGACAGCGCAGGCTCGAAGCATTGCGGTGCCGCGGATCAGCTGCTCGCCAACAAATGGGGCGCGGTCGGCAAGGGTTTGGAAAATCTGGCGGCCCCGACCAAAGCCCTCGCGGGCGACGCCCCCGCCGCTGACGCCAATGCGAACGCCAAGCTCTTCGAAACCCTGGCTGAGAAGGCAAAGTGGGTCGCCGGGGACGCCAGCACCCAAATCGACCAGGCCGCCAAGCTCGGAGACAAAATCCTAGACCTGCTGCAAGGCATCAACCAGGATCAGAACTCGGCCAACAACGCCCTAATAGGCCGTATTTGACGGCAAATCGGGGATCGCTGTGCACCGGTTCAGCATTTATCGTGAGCGAAACTCAGAAAGACTGTGCTGAGTGCTTGCTTGGCGGGTAGGCATGAATTAGGTTCCGCGCCCCATTCCCATGGCCTACGCAGTCATCCGCACCGGCGGCAAGCAGTACCGAGTCGCAGAGGGCGAAACCGTTCAGGTT
>JBDTJC010000338.1:0-9163 GCA_039936055.1 Polyangiaceae bacterium
ACTCATGCGAGACGCGCACGCTCCGTGCCGGCGCCGACGGTAAGAGCCGAAATACGGTGGGGCGCCAGCACGGATCCTGCGCGAGCCGCTTCGGAACACCCGAAGGGGTGAGAGGGGGCATGAGTCAAACCCCAACTCCAGCCACTACACTCCCCCACCACAAGCTATTCGCGTACGAGCTATGCCTCTCTCTCGTCAAGCTCGTCGCCAAAACGCGCATCGCGGATGCGCAGCTACGCGCTCAGGCGCGGAAATCTGCCGCGTCGTGCGCGCTCAATTGCGCGGAAGGCGCTGCTCGCTCTGTCGCGCCAGAACACGCGCGGACAAGGCCCGCGCGTACGCCATCGCACTCCGCCCGATCCGCCTGAGTAGCCGATCTGCCGGAGGTCGTGACCAAGAAGCTGCCGCGCTATCCCTCGCTGCCCGCAATCCGCGTTGGCCGCCTCGCGATCGCTCTGAGTTTCCAGGGGAAGGGGCTCGGAGGTGCGCTTCTCGCCGACGCGGCAACGCGAGGCCTGAGGGCTGAGGCCGCCGCGTTTGCAGTGCTCGTTGACGCGAAGGACGACGCTGCCATCGCCTTCTACGAACATCTTGGATTTCAGCGCCTGGCGAGCCAACCGCAAAGCTTGTTCCTGGTGCTGGCTACCGCGGGAAGGGCGCTGGCGGCAGCAAAGGGTCACAGGAAACGCTGACGGGCCCATCGCTCACCGTGGGGGTTGGGGTTAGGCCGACCAAACGCTTTCGAGTGGACGTAATCGTATCAGTATGCGAACTCGTCCGTGCCCCGTCATGAGCTCACTCGGCGGTAACGTGCAACTCCGGCGTCCAAGTGAGTCTACTTGCCTTTGGCGCGCGCTGGTATGTCCCATCACCAGGGCGGCATGGCGACCCGATACGCTCGCGGCTCAGCGTTCGCTTGCGCTGGCGAAATCCGACCGTAGGCGAATAGGAAAAATCGCTGTCGGGGTTCATCAGCGGCCAGCGCTGAGGGCACTAGAGATTGAAATGGAGAGCGTGGTGGTTTGGGGAGGCGGGCACGTCAAGCGTCGGGCGGGCTTGTTTTGCTGGGTATTGTTGTTGTGTGCTCGGGTGCACGCAGCCGAACCGCCGGCCGCGAGCGATCGAGCCGCGTCTGCGACCGTCACGGACCTGCGTCCGGTCACCGTCGCGCTGCACACCGAAAGCGCTGAGGTCACGCTCGCCGCCCTTCGTGCGGCCGTAGAGGCGGAGCTGAGCATGCGCACGGTGACGGTTGATTCGAAGGAGAGCTTCGGATCACGCGGCGTGCTCACGGTCACTTATCACGCGCAGCGCAAGGAACTTGCGATCACGTATTCGGACGTCGAGCGCGGCGTCATCACGCGAATCGTGCCAGCCCCCGATCGGACCGCGGATGTTCCGTCGACGGCTGCGCTCGTCGCGGGCAATCTGGTGCGTGATCAAGCGGCGGATCTGCTCAGCACCCCCGCGCCGCCCGCTCCTTTGCCGCCGCTCCCGCCGCCAGTCACGGCGCTGCCTGCACAGGCCCCGCTCGCGAACCCCGCCAAATCGCACGTTTCGCCAGTCTATTGGCTGGGGAATGCCTCGTTCTTCTTTCCCTTGGCGACGAACGCGAACGCTCCTGAGGTTCGCACCAACTTCGACTTCAACCTGCTGTACGGACGCATTGGTCAGCTAGACGGGCTCGAAATTGGCATGGTGAGCACGGTCAGCGGCGACGCGCGCGGCGTACAGCTTGCGTTACTCACCAATCTCGTTGGGAGTCGGGTACGCGCTGGACAAGTGAGCGCGTTGTTCAATCACGGACGCTCCGTAGACGGCTTACAGGTTGCGCTCGTGAATCGCGCCGACGAAGCGTTGCAGGGCGCGCAAGCGGGCGCGCTCAACCTGGCGGGGGCACCCTCCACGGGGCTGCAGATCGGCGGCTTGAACTTCGCGACTGACATCTCGGGCCTGCAGCTCGGCTTGCTGAACGTGGGGCAGCACGTGAAGGGCATGCAGTTTGGGCTCATCAACGTGGCGGATGACATGGACGGCGTGCCCATCGGCTTGGTCAGCGTGTCCCGCGTAGGGGGTGTGCACCCAGTGGTGTGGACGAGTAACACGACGTACGGCAACGTCGGCGTCAAGTTCGCGACTCGCTACACGTACACGATGCTCAGCGCCGCCGTGCACAGTGACGGCGACCGCGCGCTGTACGGCGGCGGGCTCACCATCGGCGCCAGCATTCCGCTCGCGTCACGCATCGCTGTCGACATTGACGTGAACGGTCTCCACTTGTTCGCCAACACGCCGTGCTGTCGTGACCGTTTCGACGGAGCGATTGCTCGAGCCCACGACCAATCCCTAGGCAAATTGCGCGCGTCGATGCGCTTCGAGCTTTTTAAGCATTTCAGCTTGTTTGCCGGCAGTGGCATTACGGGTCGCGTCACCTACCCGCTGCGCGGCAGAGACACGGAAGTCAGGCTAAATCTGGTCCCGGAAGTCTTCGCAGGGGTGCAGCTGTAGCTCATGAACCCGTGGTATGATCAGCTCCCCGTGGCCGGCGATTTCGCGCAGATTCGGACTGAGCCGAAGGCGGATCCCGTGCTGGAAGCCCTCGCCGCAGGGGACGCGCGAGCCATGAGCCACGTGTACCGCGAGCACAATGCGGCAGTGCGCGCCTTCGCCACGCGCCTATTGGGCGACGAGGCGGCGGCCGAGGACATGGTGCAGGAGGCGTTCGTCGCGCTGCCGCGGGCCGTGCAGCGCTTCCGAGGCGAGACCAGTCTGCGCAGCTTCGTGATCGCGGTCGCCGTGAACCACGCACGCCATTTCGTGCGTGCGGCGGCTAGGCGCCGTCAACACCTCGCGCGGCTGTCGCGTGAGCCGACGCCGAAGGTCGTGGCGCCGGATGAGATTTTCTCTCGCGAACAATTGGCTGAAGGACTGTTCCGCGCGCTTGATCAGCTCTCGCTCGATCAGCGCCTGGCATTCGTGTTGTGTGTCGTGGAGGAGCGGTCTTCCGAGGAGGTCGCTCAAATCGTCGCTGCGCCAGCACCCACCGTGCGCGCACGGGTGCAGTCGGCCAAGAAAACTCTCCGTCATTTCCTCGAAAAGGGCGGGTTTCGATGAACAAGGAGCTAGTCGAGCAAGCAGCCTCAGCCGTGCGCAAGCGCTACTCCGGCGCGTCCTCGTCTGCCGAGAAGACGGAGGCTCTGATCTTGCGCCGCCTACAGCCGCGCGCGTCTCGCCGGCCTTGGCTGCCCATGTCCGCCATTCCGCTGGTGGCGGCCTTGCTCGCTTCAGCGGCCTGGGGCACGGTCACGGGGAACCTCGGCGCGGCGCTGCGCGCGGTAAGCCATGCACTCAGCACGAAGCACAACGGCAGCAGCAGCCAGGCGCTGGTGCTCAGCTCGCTGTACCACCCCGCGCAGCAACTGGACGCCTCGAGTGCTGCGCCCACGCCGGACGCGCCGGTTACTCCCGACGTGCCGCTCACGCCCGAAGCGTCGGTTCAGGAGCTGCCGCGGGCGCGTACACGCGCGCGCTTGCCCGCGGTCGCGCCGCGCGCCGCACGCCCGCCAATGGCCGCAGCCCCTGTACCGCCCGTCGCGCCGGACCCTGATGCGCTGTTTCGCGTCGCCAACCGAGCGCAATTCTCGGGACATGATCCGGCAGCCGCCGTAGCCCTCTGGGATCGCTACCTGAGCGCGGTACCCAACGGCAGCCTCACCCCCGAAGCTCGTTACAACCGCGCCATCGCGCTCGCCCAAACGGGGCAGAAGGCTCAAGCCGCTGCCGCGCTGGAGCCCTTTGTGCGCGGTGACTATGGCAGCTACCGGCGAGCTGAAGCCCAGCAGCTACTCAAAGCGCTAAGCCAGTGAGCGCGCCGATCAGCTAGCATAACAGCGCTGAAGCACGCTTGGCTGGTGGGGGCGCTGTTGCTCGGGTGCTCGAGTTCAGCCGAGCGTCCCTCTGCGCGGCACAGACAACGACCGCACCCCGCCCCTGGGACGCTTGCAGGCCCCGCTTAGGGCAAGGTGTACTTCTTGAGCATGGGCCACACCACGTCCGCTTTGGCGGCTTCGTGCCCGCCGTTGTTGTCCGTGCACAACGTGACTTGAACGCCAGCGGTGCACTGCGAATAGGTCTGACAGTTATTGGAGTCTGCGGCGGCAGGGCTGCCCGTGCAGCCGTTGAGTGCAGCCCATTTCTGGAACGTGCCGACGGCACCGAGGAAGTCGATGGCCATGCCGGTAACCAATGCTGAATGCCCACCGGCATACGGCACGACGTTGTCCATCTTGCCGCGCCACTCGACCACGGTGAGCGGACGCGCTGGCTTGCAGTCGGGCTCGTTTTGCTGTGTCAAATCGAACGAGGCTGGCCCTACCGCGGCAAAGACATCCGCAGCGTGACAGGCGAGGTAGTTCGACATCCCGCCGCCCATGGAGAAGCCGACCGCGTAGACGCGCTTCGTGTCGATGCAAGCGACCTTCTCGACTTCTGTCACCATGGCCTTCGCGAAGGCGACGTCATCCACGTCAGTGCCGCTGATCTTGGAGGTGCAACAGCCCTCGACATTCCAAGCATTGCCCAGGTTCGGGCTCGGTTCGCCGTTCGGGTAGAGGGTGATTACCCCCTCTTTGTCGACCACCGCAGGGTAAGGCGACTGCGATCTCCAGCTGGTGTCAGCGCCACCAATGGGATGGAAGTCGAGCACCAAGGGAGTGGCGCTGGTGCCCTTGTACTGGCTCGGCACGTGCATGATGTACTCGCGGCTGAGCGCTCCCACCGTGATCTTCTTGGTGCTATCGCCAGAGGCCAGCACGGTACTCGGACAGGGAATGCTCGCTTGACCACCGGTCGAACTCCCGCCCATTCCGCTCGCGCCGCCGGCGGTGGAGCCTCCCTTCCCCGCTGTTCCTCCTGCCGACGTGGAGCCACCCATGCCGCTGCCACCCGCCGACTGCCCGCCCGCAGTATTGCCAGAGCCGCCAGTCGTCGCGCTCCCGCCCGAGCCGGCGCCGCCCGCGGAAGTATTCCCGCCAGCGGGAGCACCCGCAACGGAGCTGCCGCCACCGATCTCGTTTCCGCTTCCGGCGGTCGCGTTGTTTCCGCTTCCGGCGGTCGCGCTGTTTCCGCTTCCGGCGGTCGAAGTCACTTCACCGGAACTGCTGGAACAGCCCGCTCCGGCAAGGAGGACAAGGCTCGTGCAAATGGCGATTTCCTGGACAGTGATTGAGCGGCTGCGCATGTTTTTGTGCAGCCACTCTAAGGCTCCGGCTTCACGCTTGGGGAGCTACCAAAATTGTCCCCACGGTTGTCGCGGAAAATTACAAGCTGGGTGGCACCTCGGTTTGGCAGCCGCCGCGGCGTCCGAAAAGTCCTGAGGGAGCTAAGCCAAGCTCCGCACCGGCGCTGAAAGTTTCGCCTGGCGATGTCAGCCCCGGCGAGCTGCTTCGATCGCCGCGACGTCGATTTTCTTCATCGACATCATGGCTTCGAAGACGCGCTTTGCCTCGCTGCCACCAGCGGCAATTGCCTCGGTGAGCGTGCGCGGCGTGATCTGCCAGGACAGGCCCCAGCGGTCCCTGCACCAACCGCACGCGCTTTCCTGCCCGCCATTGCCGACGATGGCATTCCAATAGCGGTCTGTCTCTGCCTGATTGTCCGTCGCGATCTGAAAGGAAAAGGCCTCGCTGTGTTTGAATGTCTTGCCGCCGTTCAGCCCCAAACAGGACACGCCCAGCACGGTGAACTCGACCGTCAGCACATCCCCCTGCTTGCCACTCGGATAGTCACTCGGCGCTGTGTGAACGGCGCTCACTTCACTATTCGGAAAGGTGGCGGCGTAAAAGCGCGCCGCTTGTTCGGCCTCTTTGTCGAACCAGAGGCAGATCGTATTCTTCGATATCATGCTCGTGTGCTCCCGTTGTTGCACGCTCCTCGCACTCCACACGCTGCGAGCTCCGTGAACAAATATTAGTCGACTCCGAACCACGTGGCCAGTGCGTTGCGCAGCCCATCGTCAGTGCCCTGCCCCACCCACGCGACTACCCGTCGGGGCGGACTCGACTCGCCTACTGAGCAACATCTTTGGGCCGTCCCTGGGACCTCCTGACAAAAGCGCCGCGCAAGAAACGTCGCGTTGTCGTTCGCTGCGACTCCTCGCGAGCCCTCGTCAGTGCACCTCGACGTCGGCGAGGCCGGCCCCGCGCTTGAAGTAGGAGAGCACTTCGATGCGCACGCGGGTCACGTCGTTGGCCTCCAACGGCAGGTCCAGAATCGATTGGTCGGGGTCGAGCTGCTTGAACCCGCCCGTCGCGGACGCAACCGGGCCTTTTTCGGAGAACGCAGTGACGTGCACGTCGCGCGTTGCGCGGTCCAAATAGAAGACGTTGTGCGCATTGAACAAGCGCACTCGGTGAACGGCGCGTGCGGATGGAAGCGTGATGTCGAGCCACCCCAGTGTGTCGCTGGGCAATAGCCATTCGGTCGCGCCCAGACCGTCCGTCGTGTTGACAGCCGCGTAATCGTCCGAATATTCCGCCGAAGCGTGGGCATGCGGGCGCGCACGGAGCCGCTCAACGAAGAGCAGGGCGATCAACCCTGCCAACACTGCCGCTGCCGCCCAGCGCCAGCGGGTTCGCCAGCGGACCTGCGGTGGAGTGAAGCTTCGCTCGCTGAAACGGGTCAGGCGCTCCACCTCCGCCCAGATGAGTTGCGGGTCCAGCGAAGCAGCGTCGACCGGGAGCGAAGCTCGGTTCAGATCGGCCGTCGCGGCCAGAGCTGCACGCAAGCGCGAGAGCCGGCGATACCCAGCGCGAGCCAACGCGGCCAGTGCCTGCTCTTGCGGGTCCGTCGCGGACTCGGCGGACTCCGCCACTCTGGGCTCGCGCTCACGCCATGCCTCGATTAGCGCGTGTTGCGCCGTGACCATGTGGCTGTGGCACTCCGGGATCAGGCCCTCGCGAAACAGTGCGCGGCCGCTGGCTGACGCGCGGCGAGCCTGATTGAGGGCCGCGTTGAGGTCCGCGCTCACGTTGCACCGATCGACATTGGCGCTTGCCACCACGCTGAGCCCCGTAGGAGCAACAGGCCGAGGCCCAGGACGGACAGCACGCTCAGCATAGCTCCCAGCCGCTCGGCGGGTGAAGTCCCGTACGAAACACGGACGCGGTAGGCGCCCGCAACCGGCAGATTCACACGCAGGAGGCCGTTGGCGTCGTTTTCGAGTGTCGCTTTGCCGGGCCCCGACAGCGTATCCACACGCCAGCCCGGGAAGGCGTACAGCGAAAGGTGCACCACCGCGTGCGAAGCCTTCGCTTGAACCTCGAGAGTATTGCGACTCCCGTCGCTGTGGGAGGAGCCGAGCGCCGCGCCCTCCATGCTCGCTACTACCTCGGCGCGGGCCCGAGTCGGCGGGGCAGCGACGACGAGCGGAAGGTATTCGTCCGCATCCGTCGCCGAGAGCAGCGCCACGCGGATCGATTCGGAGTCTGCTGGCACGCCCTCGATGGGCATCAGCGGGGCGGAGACGTAGGGCCAAGCCAGCCCCAGCAGGAGCGCCGTCGAGGTCACCAGGGCGAGCCTCGAATTCGTCTGCTCTGCTAAGCGATCGCCAATCGCGGCCATGCCGATCCCCAGTGCGACGGACACAGTGAGCGAAGCCGGCCCCAACAGGCGCCATGGAAACTGGATGAACTGCGAGAGCGGGACGCGCCCGGGCGCCCAGAACCCGGCCCCTTGGGGCAGGGTCAGCCAGACCAAGACTGCTGTGAGCGCGAGCCAGCCGAGCGCAAAGCGCGCCCGTCTGAAATTGAGGGCGATGCCAGCCAGCACGACGACGCTCGCGAGCGCGATCAAAGGCCCCAGACGGAAGTAATTTCTGCCGAAAATTGGCACTATCTCCTCGAACAATGCGTGAAACGGGAGCCATTGGTCTTGGGGCTTATAGAAACCGATTACCATGCTCGCCGTGTGCGCCGCGTCTCGATAGGCGATCGCCGGCAAGACATAAACCGCAGCCAGGCCTGGCGCGCACACCAGCGCCAAAATCAGCACCAGCGCCGAGCGAGCGAGCCCTTTGGCAATCAGGTTGGCAGCCGTCGCCGCGACCACGAGGCCCACGACTAGCGTGCCCCACATGCCGACCACCGGGTGGCTCATGATCAGCAGCGCGTTCAGCACTGAAGCCCCTATCGTCAAGTGGCGGGCGCGCCGCGGCAGCGCCTCTCGGCCCGCCGCGCGGTAGATTGCAATCACCACCGGCAGCAAGGCCAGTGCGGCGAACTCACCGAGGTCGCCGCGACTGTATAGGTCGCCGATTCGGTACGGCGAAGCCAAATAGGCCATCGCGCCGACCAGGGCTGCGTTGTGCTGACGAGTCTCACCGAAGACGAGCGCGTAGGTTGCGACGCCGGCGATCACCGAACAGCACAGCATGACCACCTTCAGCGCCCAATATGCGCTGAGGAATGTGGCGGTCAGCAGACCCGCTACGCCGTAGATCACCGGTCCGTAGAAGACGAACAGCGGAGAGCCATAACCGCCGTAGAAATCGGGGCACCAGCGTGGGTAGAGCACGCCTGCCTTCAGCTCAGTGGCCCACTCGACGGTTCTCCAGATGTACGACGCCTTTTCGTCGCCATCGAACCACTCCATGCGAGCCAGCGGGACCCAGAGCGCCACCGCCACCGCCACCACTAGCAGCACTCTCGAATCGCGAAACATGTTCCGAGGCTCCTCCCACCACCGCACAATGCACTGCGCGTACCACGAGGCAGCCGCGATTTGCCGCCTGAATGAGCGTGCGTTCACGACGACACTTGGCACATGTGACAAGAAACCAGGACAGGGTTGTCAGGCCGTGATCTCCAGGCGATAACCGCCCGCGGTGTCGATTGAAATCGCCTGCCCCGAGCAAGCGCGGTCGGCCATCCAGTCAACGGAGCTCACGCCATTAACGCACCCGAGGCGGCCCCGGATTCAGAGGGTGTGGACCACGTACGGAGCGCTGGCGGCCGATGGACCGATTGCCGATCGGCTGCCCTGTCCGGCGTGCCACGCTGACTACGGTGCTCCCACGGCCAAGATCTACGTGGACGGCGAGTTCGCCAGAAAATCCGCGAAGTACCCAAGATTTGACCAACCGACCCGCTCAGCTCCGAGCGTGATC
>JBDTJC010000339.1:0-11113 GCA_039936055.1 Polyangiaceae bacterium
GGTGTCCAGGGTCAGAATTGAACTGACGACACGTGGATTTTCAATCCACTGCTCTACCGACTGAGCTACCCGGACTAAGTACTTTTGAGGGCCGGTTCGTACCTCATCTTTTGGCGAATGTCGCGCCCTTGTTGCACCAATTTTCGGGGCGGGCTTCGCCGGTGAGGGCTGACCGGGGGGTCGGTTGGCGGGTGCGGTGCTGGGGTGGCAACGAGGACGTTGAACGCTTTTTTGGGGTTTGTGGGGGCACGGGCCGCCGTGCTCGGCTTGGCGCTTCGTGGCTCGTCCCGTTCTGGACGGCCAGCACCGGCGTGCACGCTTGCTCCGCCTGGGGGGCCCGGGGGGCGGTGTTGGTGTTTTTGAGGGCGCGGCGCGCGACTCGCGGGCCGCGCGCTTCGATTTACGAGCAGTCTTGATTGGTGAAGGGGCCGGGATGGGGAGCGGGAGCGGCTGATCGGGAGGGGGATCGGAGAGAGCTTGGGGTCAGGTTCGGAGGGATACAATTCGCATCGGCAAGTGGGATGGGGTTTGGGCCCACGAGGAAAAGGGCGCGCTAGCCGAGCTGGTTGCGATGGGCCACCGAGCGACTCGGAGGTCGTGGCAGCGGCCACGCCTGCCCGCCCGTGGGACGGGTTCGGCTTGGGATTCGGGCTCAAGAGCGGCAGCGCGAGCGGGCGCGGCTGAGCTACGGCTCGTGGCCGGAGTTGGGGTCTGACGCCGGTGCCCTTGGGGGCGTGCTCGACGAGCGACGTGCAGGCTGTCGTCTCGATCGGCATCCGCACCAAAAACATGCTCAGCCGCCTCGTGCGCTCAAGGACCCGAAGTAACGATCTCGCGTTTGCGACCGCGCACCCGGTCTGCGCGGCGGACGAGCTCCGCGTGCAACGCCCACAGCGGGGCCGCGCGATCCGCGCCTTCCAGCAAGGAGAGCGCGGCGGCGACGGCTTCAAGTGTGGACATGCCTTCGGGCAGCGTTGGCTGGCGCAAGCGCGTGGGGGTGACCACCGGCGCGGGTAGCGTGAACTCCGGCAGCTCGCGCAGCTGCGGCACGCGCTTGTACATGCGGCGTGCTTGGCGAAAGCTGCCGTCGAGCACGACCAAACGGCGCGGCACGAACGGCAGCGGCCGCGCCGCTTGCCCGCTGCAATACAAGAGCGCCGTGCCGGGCTCGTCGAGCGTGGAAGCATCGAATACTGCACCGCCGCCGTACTGCAACAGGCGCGAGTTCGGCAGCGCTAAAGCGGCAAAACGCCCAGTATTGCTGGTCAACAAGAGCTCGGTCACGTGCCGAATCAGCACCACTTGCGTCGTCGTTTCGAGGCGCGGAATTTCAGTGCATATGCATACTTCTAACTGCAGCACGCAGCGCGGGCAATGCCCCGCAAAATCACGCGGTGTAGCGGAGCGCATGCCGACCGGAGCCTCAGCCGCCGCGCGCCTGTTTGACGGCCGCTAAGAACGCGCTCGCGCGCGCAGCTTCCCAAGCTTCGAAGAATTCGGTCGGCGTGAGTGCCCCCGCCAGCGTTCGTAGCGCATCCACCGCGCCTGGGACCGTGGTCGTGATCTCGATCGCGGTGACACCTCCTTCCAACAATGCCTCCGCGATGGCGGTCACGCGATCCGGCTCGCGCGTGGGCACGACGGCCACGACTCCGGACGTGCGGATGCTACTCGCAGTCTCGCCTCGAAGCGTCATCAACCCCTCACTTTACCACGCCCAGCGCCGCGGCGCGCAGGGGCGCTGACTACCACCGGCAGGGTGACGAGTTGATCCAGCTTTCGTTGCAGGGACTTGTGGTTGATGGCGCCCTTGTACACGTACAACGCGGCGGACTCCGCGCCGTCCAATACTTCTTCACTCACGCGCAGGCGGGCACTGACCACGAATACGATCTTCGTCGACAGGCCCTTCTCGACGAGCTCCACGCGCCGCCACACAGCGGCACGGTTCCAAAATCCGAGCACCTCACACAACACCTGCTCACCCGTGCCTTGGTGGGTGAAGCAAACGTCCGGCACGCACAAGCCGATGCCCGGCAAATCCAGCACTTCTTGCGCGGGTTCGGCGCGCCACTCCGCGCTGCCCTGAAAGGCATCCAAGAGGGCTCGCACGTCATCCCGCGGGGGGCCGGGCTCGAATGCGCCCGCACGCGCCAAGTCGAGCGCGAAGCTGAGCTTCTCTTTCTTCTTGCCCCAGCGCAGATCCGCCGACAACTTCACGCTGTCGCACGCTTCGAGTGCAGGCAGCAGCAGCGCGAGTTCCAACCCGTACTTGGTGACTGATTCGAACAAGCTGTACGGGCCATCGATCTCGATCCGATAGCCCCCGCCCTCTCGAGTCGACATTTGAAATAGCAGCTGTCGAAATTTCAGTTTGTGAAACAACGCACGGTACTGGTCCGCGCTCGCGCAACGCACTTCCACCAGCACGCGCACCGAGCACAGCAGCACCGCTTGCACCTCTGCCCGCGCGTGCCGCGCCAGCAGACCGAGCGCATCGTAGGCCGGCGCTTTGAGCAGGCGTTCCGCGCTCCGCAAATCCGAATACAGGCCGGATTCTAGGGCCTCCGGCGTGATACCGAGCGCCGCGGCGGTTTCGGCGATCAAAAGCTCGCGCTCGAAGCGCGCGCCAATCGGCAATGCTTCTCGGGCTTGTACCGCGCGCGAAAAGACCTCACGCCGCAGGGCCGGCGCATCCAACGCCGCGTTGCTGTCGAACACGCTGTCGTCCAACGCCAACTTTTTCAGCGCGGAGAGCAGCTTCTTTTCTTGGGGGGTGCTCTCGAGCCCCGAGAGCGCCTCTTCGACAACGATGCGCGTCAGCCCCACGTGTACGCCGATCACGCTCAGAATTTCTTCCGCCAACGCCGCGGCCCGCGCGCGGGCGTCCGGAGTCTCCTTGGCCAACGCCAGCACGCCGTTGCGTTTGCGCACGCGCACCAGATCCGGACTGATCACGCGCCGCCGCCCCCGTAAGCCACATGCTCACGCCGACGCTCGCTCGTGCCGACCTCACTTGTCTTGCGCGACACGAGTTCGTATAGCGTCGCAAATTTATCGCCTTTCCGGCGCAAAATGCGACCTAAGCGCTGCACGTGCTCGCGCACGGAGCCGCTGCCACTGATGATGATCGCGACGCTAGCGTCCGGCACGTCCACGCCCTCATTCAAGACTTTGGAGGTGGCGATCGCGCGGTAGCGACCGTCCGAGAAGCGCTCCAAGATCTCGCTGCGTTCTTTGACCTTGGTCTGGTGGGTGATGATCGGGATGAGGAAGCGCCTGGAGATGCCGTACGCGGTTGCGTTGTCTTGAGTGAAGACCAACACCTTTTCGGTTCGGTGCGCCTCTAGCAGGCGCTCCACGTGGTCGATCTTGGCTTTGGCACCGAGCGAGAGTTCACGTTGACGACGGTAGGCGCGCATCGCGCGCTGGCCGACGGCGGTACGCGACGCGCGCATGATGAAGTCATTCCAACCGCGCGCGCTGCCCATGCGAATGCCCTGGCTGCGCACGAAACTCAGGTAAATTTCGCGTTCTTGATCGTACTCCGCGCGTTCCTCGGGGCTGAGGTCGACTTCGACGCGCACTGTTTCGTACTCGGCCAAGTACGGGCCGGCTAGTTCCACGATGTCCTTGCGATACACCGTGGGCCCGACGAGGCGCGTGAGCTTGGCGTCTTGGCCGTCACTGCGTTCGGGCGTCGCACTCAGCCCGAGCCGATACGGCGCAAGGCACAGCTCGGACGCCAAAGCGTAGCTCGGCCCCGGCAAGTGGTGACACTCGTCGAAGATCACGAGCCCGAAGCGTGCGCCAAAGTGGTCCATGTGCAGGCACGCTGAGTCATACGTGGTCACCGTCAGGGGTTGCACGTCATACGTGCCCCCGCCGACCACACCCACGTCACAGCCGAAGCTGGTGCGCAGCAGATCATACCATTGCCGCACCAAATCCAGCGTCGGAGCCACGACCAGCGCGCTCCTGCGCTTGTCGTCAATGGCGAGCACGGCAACGTGGCTCTTGCCCGCTCCCGTCGGCAAGACCACGACGCCGCGGCCTTTCGCCTCACGCCAAGCGTGCAGCGCCTCCGTCTGAAACGGGCGCGGCTCACGCTTCACGAGCAACGCCGGCTCCAGCTCCACGTAGGCACGCGCGCGGTCCTCATACGCCACGCTGCCTCGGTGCAACAGCCGCACGATGTCCGCGTACGCCAAGGCGGGCGCGCGGAAGCAACGACTCCGCGCGTCCCAAGTGGCGTGTGGGGCGAGCGCAATGCCCTCAGGTACCGTGCCGCGCAGCTCGAGCGTGCCGGCGGCGAAGCGCAGCTCCAACGCCACAGGACTCGCCGAGCTCGCGCCGCTCAAGGCGTCACCGGAACAGGCGCGCTGCGCCTTCCCCCGACGTGCCGCCCAGCAACTCGACCGGCACGTGAAACACCAATTCAGCCATGTACAAGCCACGGCGCTCACGGAGCTTCAATAAAGATACCGTACAATTGCCGATTTTGAGGATGCACACACGCGGGACGGGCTCACACATCAGGGACTTTGCAAGTTGGTAATGAAGGCCGCCATGCCCGACCAACAGCACGCGATCCGAAGCCTCGCGGTGGCGCGCCTCGACGCGAGCCATCACGCGCTTCACGCGCGCTTGCACGTCCGCATAGCTCTCCCCGCCGTAGTCGGAGAAATCCCCGGTCTCGGTCAAGCTGCGCTCCATGAACACGGGGTGGGCGGCGCGGATCTCGTCCTCGTTCATCCCTTCCAAGGAGCCCGCGGCGATCTCATGCAAGTCCTCGTCGACCACCGGCGCGGGGCGCACGCCCTGTGCGGCGACTATCGTCGCGGTTTCGAACGCGCGCTTCAGCGGCGAGGCATACACCGCGGCGAACGGCCCAAGGCCGGCGATGAATGCGCCTGCGCGCGCCGCTTGATCCTGACCCAACCGGCTGAGCGGGTAGTCACGGCGGCCCTGCATGCGGCCCTGCGCATTGCCTTGACTCTCACCGTGCCGCAAAAGCATGATCTCCATCGTTCGGCGCGGAGTTTGCCAGAAACCGCGCCACAATCCTGCAATTGTAAGAGCCTGAACCAGGAGCCGCGCGCGTGGTCGATATCTTCGTTGAATATCAGGGTGATCTGCACTGCCAGGCCAAGCACGGGCCGTCCTCCACGGTGCTCGTAACGGACGCACCGGTCGACAATCAGGGCCGCGGGGCGTCCTTCTCCGCTACGGATCTGATCGCCGCCGGGCTCGGCACGTGTATGGCCACGGTCATGGGCATCGCCGCTCGCAAGCGCGGCTTTGCGCTCGAAGGCACGCGCGTGCACGTGAAAAAGAAGATGACCACCTCACCCCCGCGCCGCATCGCCGAGCTCGTGGTCGAGATCACGTTCCCGAAGCAGGCGACGGAAAGCGTGGGCGCGGCGCGCGCGGAGCTCGAGCATGAGGCACGCCAGTGCCCCGTGCGTTTGAGCCTGTTGGACGCCATCGCGGTGCCCACGCACTTCGAGTGGCAAACGGAGTAACGCGCTATTCGTCCAAGGTCGGCGCAGCCAAGGTGCCCACACACGAATTGCGCGCACCGCTCGCGAAACAGCGCACCCCGATCACGTCCGGCACGCCCATACGACCGGCGGCGATCAACACGCCGTAGCGCAGGGCGCGCTCGTCACAACCGGTTTCACAGCTCGCGGCGAGGTCACCCAGCGGCAAATCAGCGATTGGTAAGAGCGCCAGCTCTTTGACCTCGGACGGAACGCGCGAACGGCGTTCGAACTTGGCCACTGCGGGCTCGAAGTTCAGCGCGATGCGGAACCCGAGTGAGGCATCGGGTTGATCGATGCGCTTCACGTCACTGGCACTGGGCGCTGGCGTACCGACTGGGAGAGAGCGCGGCGCAGACAGCGGCCCGGGATTCACGAGCGCGCCGTTCTTGTAACGAGCCACCTCGGCAGCGCAGTTGATGGCGTACGTTTCGCTCGCGCTATTGCCCAAGCGAAGCGACGAGCAATGCAGGCCCACCAGCAGCTCCCCGCCGGCGTTCGCGGCCGATTCACGCAGCGCCCAATCGAGCCGCTCCGTCGAGCAATCCAGATCGCTCAGCGCTTCGTCTTTTAGGCGACGAAAGCCGGGCTGCCACTTGCAGCCCGCGTGCACCGTGCCAAGCGTTTCGAAGTCGTTCGTGCGCGCGGTCACTTCGCGCACGGCTTCCGGCTCGGCGCGACGTACCTCGCGAGAACCCTCGAAATTCGCTGGATCGAAGCGCGCCGCGCAGGCCACCCAACACGTGGCAGCGAACAGGACCACGGCTGAGCTGATGGTGCGACTCATGCTGAGCGCAGCTTAGCGTACGAGATCCTCGCGCACAAAACACATCGACGCGACAGGTACCGGTACCTGCCGCGTCGATGCTTCTGTAACGAGTGGTTCCCCGAACCGGCGCTTACGCGCTAGCCGAAGAACGGGGCGCGATCAGTGATGAGCGCCAGCAGCGCCAGCGACGCCGATGTGCGTGGAGCCGGCCATGCCGCCTTCGCCCGGCGTGCTGCCGGCCATGCCGCCTTCGCCACCGATGTTGCCGACGTCGCCGGCGCCCGCAGTGCCAGAGCCTGCAGTCGCGCCGGTGCCGCCGTTGGCGCCAGTGCTGCCGCCGCCGGACTTGCCAGCAGTGGACGAATTGCCGCTCTTACCAGAGCTGCCGCCGCTGCCGCCTGCAGCGGTCGTGTCGTCGTCGCTCCCGCATCCCACCAGCGCGATGCCTGCGCCGAGCGCGACAACTGCCAGCAAGCTAGTTAGCTTCTTCATTTCATTCCTCCGAAATAACCTAGGTTAGTCACAGCACACATGGGCGGAGCCGCCCGCCGGCCCTTAAAGCACGCCGCGTGCCACTTTGACGCGCAGTCTCCAGAACCAGCTAAGTAATTAGAATTAGTAAGGTATTTATTGCTTCGACGAGCCCGTATCCCCCGCACGCCACCAAGAACCCCGACTTTCGTGTCATGGTCTCGCCTTAATACAAGTGATTGATTCTCATTGCAATCCTATGGCGCCACGGTTCTAGCGGGAATGTACGAAGTATGGCGTCCGGGGGGCATGTCGCAACTTCCGCACGTGGCACACATTTCGACTTAACTAGTGGGGATGATTATATTTTTCCGGACAGGGCCGGCCAATCAGCCGACCACTCAAGCAACGAGCTCACTCGCCGCGTTTTTTTCGCATGCTCGGAGTGACCTTGTCGAAACGCCCGACGGCCGGCCCGATCGCATCCCGACCGAAGCGGTCGCGGATGGCATCTAGGGCAACGCCGAGCTCACGTTTCGCCGTTTGTTTGGGCGCGAACAAGTCGAGCTGCGCGTGCTCGGCGCGCGAAAGCTGCGACACGCTCACCCCCAGCAAGCGTACCGGCTCTTGCACCTGAGCCGCGTCCCACAGCGCAAGCGCGATCTCGCGAAGGACTCGGCCGTCGTCGGTGGCTTCCCGCAATGTTTTGCTGCGGGTCAGCAGCGGGTACACCGGTTCGTCGCCCTCGGGGTTGGCGGCGACGCGCGCTTCGCGGCGATGGCGCGCGGTCCCGAGCTTGATTTTTAGAGTCACCGTGTGCCCGACGTAACCGGATCGGCGCAGCCGGCGCGCGACTTCGTCTGCGTGCGCCGTGAGTGCGGCGCTCACCACCTCACGATCGAGGATGTTCGTATCGAAAGTGCTCTCTTCGCCGATCGACTTCGCGACGCGCTCCGAGATCACTGGGCGCTTGTCGTGACCCGCCGCCAAAGCTTGCAGCTCGAGTGCGCGTTCACCCAGATCGCGGGTCAGCTGCGCGGAGTCATAGCGCACCAAATCCCCCAGTGTTTTCAGCCCCAGACGCGCGAGCTTTTCGGCCAAAACGGGGCCCACTCCCCAGAGCCGACGCAGTGGCAGCGGTTCCAGCAGGCCCTGCACTTCGCTTGCCTGCACGACGCGCAAGCCATTCGGCTTGGCCAACGTGCACGCGATCTTCGCGACCAGTTTGTTGGGTGCGACCGCGACCGAGATCGTCAGCTCCGTGCGTTCGAGCACGCGCCGTTTGAGCTGCGTCGCCAGCGCGAGCGGGCCGCCAAACAGCCGCTCCGACGCGGTGATGTCCAAAAATGCCTCGTCCAACGCGATGGGCTCTATCTCGGGCGTGAACTCGTTGAACACAGCGTGTACCTGCTCGGACACCTCCGCGTAGCGCGCCATGTTGGGCGCGATGAATACGCCATCCGGGCACAAAGCGTGCGCCCGAAACCCTGGCATGGCGGAGCGCACGCCGTACACGCGCGCTTCGTAAGACGCGGCGCACACCACGCCGCGCGGCGAGGTCGCACCCACGATCACCGGACGCCCCCGCAACTCGGGACGATCGCGCTGTTCGATCGACGCGTAGAACGCATCCATGTCCGCGTGCAGGATGTAGCGTGTGCCCGCCATCAGTCAGCTCGAGCCCGCGCCGCCCAGGTTCACGCGCGGCGGGGTTGCTCTTCGAACAACCCCGCCCCCGGCACGAAACGCAGCGGAACGACGCCGGTTTCTCCAATGCGGTTCTTGTACACGCGAAACTCCATCGCACGTTCATCGCCGTCGCGCGGCGCGCCTTGGACCTCGCGCAGCTCGCCGGCTAAGGTCACTGCTGGCGCGATCAACTCCGCGTGTCGCGCGAGCGTCGTGAAGATTACGGCGCAGCCAGAATCAGCGATGCGCTTCAAGTCGTAGGCCACGTGCGTCACCCGCCCCTCCATGCTGCCATTGGCGGCGGCGGAGTGCGCAATGGACCCGTCGCCCGTGGCGGAAAAGGCCTCGACGTCGTCGACGACGAGCACCGCGCGTTCGTGGCGCGACCACTGTTGCGACGCGCATTCCGCGAGCGAATTGGTCGATTCCAAGCCGGCCGCGCGGTACAGATGAAACTGCGCACCCACCTTCTTCACGACCGTGTCGACCGAGTCCGCCACGGCGCGGTGCGTGTCGGCGTCTTGCCAAGCTTGGCCTGACCAGATCATGCCGTACGGCGTACGGGAGTCAGGGTATTCGCGATACAGCGCGCGCGCTGCCAAGCGAGCCACGACCTCGGTCGGGTCCAAGGAGGCGCTCGCAAACACCACGCCCGCCTTGGCGCGGGCAGCCATGTAGCCCATGAGCAGGGCAAGCGCCGTGCGCCCCACGCCAGGCGCACCGGCGATGGCGAGCACCGTGCCGCGGCGCAGCCCACCACTCAGCATCCCGTCGAGGGAGGCAAAACCAGTCGCCGTCGCCGGCGAGTGGGCCCCCAGCCGCGTGGTCACATCGACCTGCATGGCCGCCAGCGAAACGCCGGCGGCGCCACCAAACTTAGGCAACGAATCAGAGGAACTCACCGTCCCAGGATAGCCCCAAACGCGCGCCGCCTGCCGGATCGGGCAGCGGCGGCGAGACATCCAGGCCGAGACATATTCTCACCCCGGGACGTCTAACCACGCGAATCTGCGAAGATTTGCCTGGCACAGCCTTCGCAAAGGATGAGGGTATGCCGAGAAAACGCGCTCAAGCAGCTCCGTTCGCCCTGGCGATCGACGGCGGGGTGCTGCTCAACGCCAGGGCGCAGCTCGATCCAAAACTGGTTTCGCGGCTTGCCCAGGCACTCGCTGTCAGCCCGGAAGAACTGTTCATCGGCGCCCGCCTGCCGGCCTCGCAACTGGCCAAGACCCTTGCGCGACTCGACGACGCCGCGGCGGAGGTCGCAGCGCGCATCCAAGGTTCAGCCTCGGAGCAAAGTTCTACCTCTGACAGATCGCGAGCCGCTCGTAAAAAGAGGTGAGGAGCTGTGGGCAAATGCCCTTAACATACGCCTCGCCCATGGCGAAAATCTCGACCGACCCCGCTGCCGTATACAAATCCACTTTGAAGACGGGAGCCGATCGCTTCCTCTCTCAGGCCCTCGCGCACGCGACGGCAGCGGGCTTTCGATCGCCCGATGATTTCCTGAGACACTTCAAGCCGCTCGACTTGATGGTCGCGCTCGAATCAGCGCACGAGCTGCGCGCTGAGATCTTGGTGAAGGCCGCGGGTGTTCACCCGAAGATAGCCATCAAGAAGTCGACCTCGTCGGGCGCAGAAGACCTGCGCATCGCGATCGAAGAGGGGCTGACGGATGCCGCCGCGATCTTGGAGCTGTTCCCGCCGGACGATCGCGTTCGTTACCTGGACGCAGCGCGGTTGTGGACGTTCCTCGTCGAGGATGAATTCTGGTCGACGCTGAACGCGGAAGCGAATCGCGAACGGGCCATCGCTCGGATGACGTTCACGCTAGAAAACGCGCTACGCGAAGACCTCCTGTCGTTGGCCGACATCGCGGACGGCATCAGCATCGAGATGCTGGCTACACGCATGCCGCACAAGGAGCTGCAGAAGCTGGTCGGGCACGCCTTGAAATTGGGCCGCGAGCGCAAGCCGCTGACCGAGGAAGCGTTGCTGGAGTGCGTGTCGCTCCAATCGATCATCGGCTACGTGCCGCTCGAGCATGTCTGGAAGAGCGTCATCGTGGAGCGCGTGGCGCGTCCCGCGGGCTTCCTGACTGCGCCGGTAGAGCCCAAGGTGATCGCCGCCGCTGCGAAAGAGCGCACCTCCGCGCCGCCAGCGCCGCCAGCGCCGCCAGCGAAGAACGACGGCGACGCGGATCCGCGCAACTCAGTGCTGCCGCCGAAGCCGCCCGCTACTCGCGCCAAGGAAGACAGCCTTGCGGAAATGGTCGCTGCCGAGAATGACGTCGACAAGCTGATCGAAAGCGCGCAGCGCCCCGCGCCGGAAGAGGAAGCGCGCCGTCGCGTACTGGAGAAGCTCGCCGGCATCAGCCGCTTGCCGCCGCACCATGAAGCGCTGTCCACGCCCATCCTGCTCTCCATTGAGTCCATGTATGCGGAGCTGCTCAGCGCCTCGACGGACGAAGCGCGCGAGCTGTGCATTCGTGATTCGTTCCCGAACCCCGCGCAGATGTCGACCGCGCTGCTCGCGTTGATCGAGCTGCTCGATCCGAGCATCGACATCAACGATCCGGTCATCAAAGACGCGGACGTGGATTCGCTGATCAAGGTGGTGCTATTCGAGGAACGTCATCGCT
>JBDTJC010000340.1:0-14096 GCA_039936055.1 Polyangiaceae bacterium
CGAACCTTGTTGCGGTCGAGGTACGTTTCCGAAGTGGCGAGGCGCAACTTCAACACGGCTTGCCCGCCGCTCGTCATCTTGAGCTCGGGATCAGCGCCGAGGTTTCCGAGCAACATGACGCGATTCAGACCTTCAGCCATCGGGACTCCTCCAACTAGTACGTGACGGAAGGCATGTGAACTCTTGCCAACGAGGCGTCAAGCACCGCTCGGTAATAATACGACCGACCTCAGCGGTCAGCCTGCCGTCGCGCCCTGCGAACGGTCCGACACTTCAAGACCGGGGCTGTCGAACTCGGCGAGTAGCACCAAGATATCGCGACGAATTTCAGCCAAGGCCACGCGCAGCTGAGCGCCCTGGCGCTTCACCTCAGGGGGGGCCACGACCACGACTTGCGTTTCCGGCTCGGCACCGCCCTCGCGCAGGCGCTTGCGAGCACCAGCGATAGTGAAGCCATGCGAATACAGCAGGTCTTTCACCTTGAGGAGCTTGTCGACGTCACGGCGCGAGTAGATGCGCTGTCCTTTGCGTGACTTCTGCGGGCGGATCGAGCGAAACTCAGTTTCCCAATAGCGCAGCACGTGCGGCTCTACGCCGACGATCTCCGAGACTTCGCCGATGCGGTAGTAGAGTTTGACTGGGAGTTCGCGGTCGCCGTCGTTCACGATCACCCCTTCGCGGCTTCGGCGCCGTCAGCGACGGGGGCAATGCCGTCGTTCAGCGCTTCCTTCAAGAGCTGGCTGGCTTTGAAGTTGAGCACGCGACGCTCCGTGATGGTGATGGGCTCGCCGGTTTGTGGGTTGCGCCCCTGACGCTGGCGTTTGTCGCGCAGCACGAAGTTCCCGAAGCCCGAGATTTTGATCTTCTCGCCGCGTCCGAGGGTTTCCTTCATCGTCTCGAAAACGAGGTCGACGAGATCCGCGGACTCTTTCTTCGAAAACCCTCCCAAGCGGGAGTACACGGCTTGAACGATTTCAGCCTTCGTCATGGGTCGCCCTGGTCAGCCGGCGTTGTGAAACTAGAACGCCGACCTACCCAGATAGTACCGGGCGGCTTGAGGAAGTCCATATGTAAGGGTATGGCTTCGCAGGAGGTTTTCGCGATTTGCTCGGTCAAACCGTGTGGGAGGTGGTGCGAAGTCTGGTGCCGGGGGCGCGTCGCGGCTGTTCTGGGCGGTTGAAGCAGCTGGCGGCCGGTTTCGCCGGGTTATCGGGGGTGGTGGTCTCGGTCGCAGATCGTGATCTGGCCATCCAAGACTTCACGCTGGCCTGAAGGTTTTTGTTTTGTCCTTTGGGTGCTGTGGAGGCTCTGCGACTAACGCGGCGGTTAAAACAGCAGTCCTCCGGGCTCGCCGGCTCTCGTGGGCCCACCCTCACTCGCAGATCGCGC
Organism: Polyangiaceae bacterium; assembly: GCA_039936055.1. GTDB lineage: Bacteria > Myxococcota_A > Polyangia > Polyangiales > Polyangiaceae > PMG-095. The sequence continues at coordinate 1,390 of JBDTJC010000340.1, forward strand.
GTTTTGGTTCCGGGCGTGCGGCTGAAATGCTTCGCGCTCGCCGGGGTGCCGACGCGCTACGCGCGGGCACGAGAAGGAAACAGACGCCCTCGCCGGGGGGAAGAAAGAGAATGAAGAGCCGGCGAGGGCGGAGAAAAGCCTGTCTTGGCTCAGGCGGCGGGGGCCAGGCCCGAGACGTCCTCGGCGGTGCGTGCGCTCTCGGGAGCAGCCTCGTCCACCGATTGACCAAACCCGAACTGCTCTTGGATGACTAGAGTAGCCACGTAGGCGTAGCCGGACATGAACAATGCAGCGAACGGAGTCGCGAAGTAGTGACCCGTTTCGACGGACGCCACCACGCTGCAGGCGCAGACCGCTGACAGCGCCATCTCGATCAGCGGGAGCTTGGCGTACTGGCGGTAGCGACCGCGCTGCTCGCCGCGCTTCGGCGTGCGCACGAACTCACCCGACATCGAGCGTAGGCCGTCGAACACGGCGGCGCTCAAGTGCGGGGATAGACCGGCCCCGAGGGCAATCAACGCTGGCAGCCGCTTCAGCGCGCCCCAGGCGGAACGACCCTGAGCGACCTCTGCCATCGCGTAAAACGTGGCAAGCGAGCCGGTCGCGCCGATGCACAGGGGCAGATCGATGATGAGCAGCGTGCGCACGTCACTGGCCGGCATGAACACCAGCGCGGGCAAAAGCAAGAGAGTGAGCAAGACCGTCATCGGGTAAGCGATGTGCGGCAGCATGTGAAAGCACGCTTCAATGCGCTGCGCGAGCGTGAGGTCCGACTTGGCGACGCGGACCAGAAGCTTGCGAGCGGTCTGCACGGTGCCCTTTGCCCAGCGGTACTGCTGCGCCCGGAAGGCCGACATGTCTTCCGGCAACTCAGCCGGGGTCAGCACATCACCGCGGTACACGAAGCGCCAGCCTGCGAGCTGGGCGCGGTACGATAAATCCAAATCTTCGGTGAGCGTGTCGTGCTCCCAACCGCCGGCGTCCGCGATGGCTTGGCGACGCCACATGCCGCCCGTGCCGGAGAAGTTGAACATGTTGCCTGCGCCGAACCGAGCGCGGTTCTCGACCATATGATGGCCGTCCACCATCAAGGCCTGGATGCTGGTGAGCAGGCTGTGATTGCGGTTCATGTGCTCCCAGCGCGTTTGCACCATGCCGATGCGCGGGTCCGCGAAGTGGCCCACAATGTCACGCAAGAACGAGGCTTGCGGCACGAAGTCCGCATCGAAGATCGCGATCAGCTCACCGGAGGCTTGGTGCAACCCGAAATCCAGCGCCCCGGCTTTGTAGCCGTGGCGATCCGGGCGGCGCAGGTACACGGCGTTGATACCGCGCTCGCGCAGCTCTTCCACCGCCGCCCGCGCGATGCTCTGTGTCTCGTCCGTGCTGTCATCCAGCACCTGCAGCTCAAGCTTGTCGGTCGGGTAGTCGAGAGCGCCCGCGGCATCCAGCAGGCGGCGCACGACGGTGGCTTCGTTGTACAGCGGGAGCTGCACGGTCACCGTGGGCAAGTCCGCTTCCGCCACGAGCACCGAGCGCGACGCGCGCTCCAGGCGGCGCTTGTAGCGCAGGCACTGAAACACGAGCGTCGCGCGGTGCGCCCCGTACGTGCAGAGGATCAGGAGTACCGAGCAATACAGCGCAAGAAGGACGATTTGCATGCTTCGTCTTCCGCAGTACCAAACACTGAACACCTGATTGTCATGCAAATGTAATCAATTGCACGATGATGTAGGACAGCGTAAAATAGCGTAATTCCGGATAGTTAGCCCACGACCCTCCAAATCTGCCACGGACACGCCGGACTTCGGCTCAGAAGCCGATATCGCTGTTGTTCGGCTTTGCGGTAGGCGCCTTCCGCGCGGGCGCCTTGTTCCAAACCGGGCGCGCCGGGGCTGGCTTCAACGCAGGCGCGGGGGCAACGGCCGCCACCGGCGCGGCAGTTGCCCCCGACGACGCAACAAGCCCAGCGACCGGTTGTTCCGGCACCGTCCTGGGAACCACGACCGGCGGAGGAGCTGCCGGCGTGCTCGTGAGTGTTGGCTTTGGCAGGGCAGCGGTGTCCGTCGCCGGCGTCGCGCTCAGCTTCTTGACCAAGATCGCGCCGCCGATCCCGAGCACGACGAGGGTAGCCACTACGGCAGCGATGATCGCACCAGTGCCCGTGCGTTGCACCGGGGTGCGTCCGGAGGCGGTCTTTGTGGTGGGTGCGCCAGTGGAGGAACCGGCTTGAACCGTTTCAAAACCGCCACTCTGCTCCGCTCCGAATGCCGCACGAGCACCCGAGTTCAACGAATACGCTCCGCTATGCAGATCGTTGCCGGAAAATTGACCGCGCAGTGACAGGCCACACACGGCGGCCAGCGACTCCGCCAGTTGCGCCGCCGAGACGAAACGCTCGGCAGGGTCACGATTGAGCGCCTTGGCCAACCAGGAATCGAAGCTGGGGGGGATGTCCGGCACTAGCTGCGATGGAACTGGAATGGGTGCGGTGCACAGCTTGACCAGCAAATCCCCCACCGCTTCGCCATCGAAGGGAAGCTGCCCGACGATGCAACGATAGGCGATCACCGCCACTGACCAGAGATCGGATCGGTAATCCACGCTGCGCAACCCGCGCGCTTGCTCCGGACTCATGTAGTGCGGCGTACCCAACACCGAGCCGGTACGTGTAGACGAGGAGGAAGCACCGAGCGACGAATCCGTGAACTTAGCGATGCCGAAATCCACCACTTTGGCGACGTCCGTGCCTTCTTCGTCGTCCCAGACCAGAAAAACATTCTCCGGCTTTAGATCGCGATGGACCACACCGGCGGCATGCGCCTTGGTGAGCGCGCGGCACACCTGCATCATGATCAGCGCCGTCTCTTTCGCGGGTAGCCGACCCACGCGGTCGAGGCGCTTGTCCAGCGGCTCACCTTGCAGATACTCCATCACGATGAATGGACGACCGTCGTCCGACACGCCGTGGTCGTACACTTCCACCACGTGCTTGCTGCGCAGCTTGGCCGCCGCGCGCGCTTCATTCTCGAAGCGACTGCGCGCTTCTGGGCTCTCCGCGTATTCGGCGTCGATGAACTTCACCGCAACGCGCGTGCCGAGCGAATTGTGTGTGCCTTCCCAAACTGCTCCCATGCCGCCACGCCCGAGCAAGCGGGTTAGGCGGTACTTGCCCGCAACCAAGCCTTGCGGGACGGGGGGGTCGGAATTGGACACGGTTTATGAGGCTAGCGGTGTTCGCGGGACGAAGCCAGAAGGGTGGCGCGCTGACGGGGGCCTACAGACAGCACGAGCAGAACGCGGGCTGCGCCCACCACCGCTTCCGGTTCACCTTACGCGGCAGGAAGTGAGCGCCTTCCCAACACCCGCGTCGAGGGTGTCGACGAGCACTCGCAACGCGCACCGGCCGCAAGGCCGCCGATGGAATGCGGCGCGAGCGCGGAGCGCGGGCCGGCCCCAGCGGTCTCTGTTAAGACCACGCCCATGACGCAGCTTTTTCCAGCCGCAGCACCCGACGTCTTGTACATCGTCGACCTGAGTAGCTACGTGCTGCGTGCGTATCACGCGATCGCGCCGCTCTTGAGTCCCTCGGGCGAGCCAACGCACGCAGTGCACGGCACGGTCAGCATGATCGAGCGCCTGGTGCGCCAGTGCCGCCCCGCACTGCTCGCGATCGCGATGGACTCTGGACGAGCCACGTTCCGGAAAGAGATCTACGACGCGTACAAGGCCAATCGTCCGCCCTCGCCGACGGATCTGAAACAGCAGCTCGTGCGCTGCGAGCAAGTAGTGCGAGCGTTCAACATCCCGATCTTCAAGCAAGACGGGGTCGAGGCGGACGACTTGATCGCGAGCGCGGTGCGCAGCGCCGCCGAGCACAATCTGAGGACCGTGATCGTGTCCGCCGACAAGGACCTGATGCAACTGGTCAGCGAGCGCACGATCATGTGGGACACGATGCGCGATCGCGTGTTCGGCGTGCCGGAAGTCGAAGAGCGCTTCGGGGTGCGCGTCGACCAGCTCCGCGATCTGCTCGCCCTAACCGGCGACACCTCCGACAACATTCCGGGCGTGCCCTCCGTCGGGCCGAAAACAGCCAAAGAATTGCTCATCGAGTTCGGCACTTTGCAGGGGATCTACGAGCGCATCGACGAACTGAAGAAGAAAGGCCTGAAAGACAAGCTAGTCGAGCACCGCCAGCAAGCCTTCCTCAGTCAGCAATTGGTGACGCTCAAGGAGGATTGCCCGGTGCTGATCGACCTGGAGTCGCTGCGTTACGGCGGTCGTGATTCGACGGCGCTGCGCGCCCTGTATGCCGAGCTGGGGTTTCAGCGGCAACTTCAAGCGCTCGGCAACGAAGGCGATGCGTCTCCGCCCCGCGCGGGGCCGCCAGTGTCAGCCAGCGGCGCGACGCCGAGTGCTGCGCGCAGTTCGACGCCAGTGTCCGCAGCGCCTGTCGGCGCGCCCGAGATCAGCGTGCTGACCCACAAAGACGAACTCGTAAGTGTGGCAAATGCCTTGCGCGAAGCCGCTGCGTTCTCGATTGCAGTCGAGACCACGACATCGCACGCGCTGCGCTCGGCCTTGGTCGGTATCGCGCTGACTTGGCAACCGGGCAAGGCCGTGTACCTGCCCGTCGGGCACCGCTACATGGGCTGCCCCAAGCAGCTGCCACTGGCGGATGTGAAGGAGATTTTGGGCCCGCTCTTGGCTGACGCCGCCTTGCCCAAGTCGGCCTTGGACTTGAAGCGCGTCGACGTCGTGCTGGGCCACGCGGGGCTGAAGTTCAAAGGCTACGCCTTCGACGCCACGCTCGCCGCGTACCTGCTCGACCCCGAGTCACGCAACGAACGCGAACCACTCGTGCAACGCGAGCTCGGCGTCGTCGCGTCGAGCTATGAGTCGCTGACCAAGAAGAAGCGTGGGCAAACGCTCGACTTCGACGAAATCACGATCGAAGAAGCGAGCCAATTCGTCGGAGCGACAGCCGTGTTCAGCTACCACTTGCAAGAGCGCCTCGAGCCGCGCCTCGCGGAGGAAGGGCTGGACAAGTTGCTGCGCGAGATCGAATTGCCGCTCGCGGCTCAGTTGGCGCGCATGGAAGAGCACGGCGTGCTGGTCGATACAGCGCACTTGGCCGTGCTCGGGCGCGAGTGCGAGCGCGAGATCCAACGCCTAGAAGCCGAGGCGCACCGCATCGCCGGCAAGGCGTTCAACGTGAATTCCCCGCGCCAACTCGAGACGCTTTTGTTCGACGAACTAGGCCTCAAGCCGGTGCGACGCACCAAGACCGCACGCTCCACGGACGCAGACACGTTGGAAGCCTTGGCGGACGAGCACCCGCTCCCCAAAGTGATCCTCGAAATCCGCCAAGTGACGAAGCTCAAGGGCACGTACATCGACGCTTTGCCGTTACTATTGAACCCGGCAACGGGGCGCATTCATACCTCGTGGGAGCAAGCCGTCGCTGCCACGGGCCGGCTGTCGTCAACCGACCCCAACTTGCAAAACATTCCGATTCGCACGGAGCTCGGGCGCAAGATCCGGCAGGCCTTCGTAGCGCCGCCGGGGCACGTGTTGGTCAGCGCAGACTATTCGCAAATCGAACTGCGCGTGCTCGCGCACTTGTCGCAAGATCCGGTTCTGCTGGACGCTTTCCGCACCGGCCAAGACATTCACACCCGCACCGCACTTGAGATTTTCGAGCTGCGCGAGGAAGAGCTGACGCGTGAACACCGCACGCGCGCCAAAGCCGTGAATTTCGGCGTAATCTACGGCCAAGGTGACAGCGGGCTCAGTAAGTCCTTGGGCATTCCGCGCGCGGAAGCCTCCAGCTTCATCGCCGCGTACTTCCGACGCTACGAGGGCGTGCGGCGCTTCATGAACGAAACCCTGGAGCGCGCGCGCGCCGGCGAGGCGGTGCGCAGCTTGCTCGGCCGACGCCGCCTACTACCCACCATCCGCAGCGCGAACCGCGCGGAGCGCTTGGCCGCAGAGCGCGTCGCCATGAACATGCCGATTCAAGGCACGGCTGCGGATCTGCTCAAGCTGGCCATGCTCGCGTTAAAGGAACCGCCAACGCCCGGCGCACGCATGACGCTGAGCGTGCACGACGAACTCGTCTTCGAAGTGCCGGACGCAGAGGTCCCCGAGGCAGAAGCCAAGATCAAAGCCGCGATGGAGCACGTGTTCGAGCTGGCAGTGCCGCTGACCGTCGAGGTCGGGCACGGACCGAACTGGAACGCCGCGCACTAACGCACGGCGCTGAAACGCCCTCAGTTGCAGCGAGTGGCGGCACTACGGCCGTGGCACCGCGGCGCGCGCGAGATCTCGCGCCGCTAAGAGCGCAGAAATGCGGCCTTTCCGGCGCAAAACCGCTGAGGCATCGAGAGGCTCTGCCAAACCCGGGAACTAGTGATAGTTTCCGCCCGATTTCGGCATGCCAAGCTCAGCGCGAGTTCCTGTAGCCATCCTAGGCGCCGGCCTGACCGGCCTCAGCGCTGCCATCGAACTGGGCGAACGCGGGCTGCCGTATCGGATTTTCGAGAAGCTCGCGACGCCGGGTGGGCACGCGGTTACCATCGAAGACAGCGGGTTTCGCTTCGACCGCACCGGTCACCTGCTGCACCTGAAGTCCGACGCGATCCGCCGCCAGGTCTTGGACTGGATCGGTCCGGATCACTTGCAGGTGCAACGGCGCAGCGTGATCTGGTCGAGCGGTGTGTATACACGCTACCCGTTTCAGGCCAACACCTACGGCCTGCCGCCGGCCGTCGCCTACGACTGCTTGCAGGGGTTCATCGCGGCGCACTTCAACCGGAACAAGCCCGAGCCCAAGAATTTCGAAGAATTCTGCCTGACTCATTTCGGCGCGGGGATTAGTCAGCACTTCATGATCCCGTACAATTCTCGGCTCTGGGGGGTTCACCCGCGCGAGATAACCAGTAGTTGGTGCCAGCGCTTCGTGCCCCTACCGCGCCTGGAAGACGTGCTCGCCGGAGCCGTCGGGCTGAACGATCGCGAGCTCGGCTACAACACGCATTTCATCTACCCCCGCCTGGGGATCGGGCAGCTCACCCAAGGCATGGCGCGGCGGGTGCCAAATATCGAACTCGAGCGCAGCCCGCGGCGCATCGAGCTCGCCCGGCGCCGCTTGGTGTTCGACGACGAGAGCGTCGACTTCGACGTGCTCGTGAGTTCCATCCCCTTGCCCACGCTGCTCGGTCTGATCGACGAAGTGCCGGAGCCGGTTCGAGCTGCCGCGAACAAGTTGCGCTGCTCGCACTTGGATTACCTGGATGTCGCGCTGCGCCGGCCGTCGGGCAAAGACTTTCATTGGGCCTATGTGCCCGAGGCGAAGTACCCATTCTATCGGGTCGGGCACTATTCGCACTTCTCGCAGGCCGTCGCCCCCCCTGGCAAAGCGTCGCTGTATGTAGAACTCGCCGACCGCTCACGGCCGGCCCTGAATGAGCTCCTGCCGCGGGTCGCCCAGGGCCTAATCGAGATGGGGATCATCGATCGACCGGACGAGATCGAATTTGCGCGCGCGCGCCGCATCGATTTCGCGTACGTGATCTTCGACCACGAATATTTCAGCGCGCTCGACGTGATTCGCCCTTTTCTGGAAAGCGCACGCATCGTATCCAGCGGACGGTACGGCGAATGGAATTACTCCGCGATGGAAGACGCGATCGTGTTCGGCAAGACCGCGGCGACTCGCGCGCTCTCGCTGTGCCAAGGATGAGATGAGCGCCCCTGAAATTTCGATCGTGATCCCCATCTACAACGAGGAAGGCATCCTGCACTCGGCGGTAGTGGATTTACGCGAGCGCTTGCAGCCCTTCGGTTGGAACTACGAGATCGTCCTGGCGGAGAACGGCTCGCGAGACCGCACCGTGACGATTGCTACCGAGCTGGGCGCAAAATACCCCGAAGTGCGCTGCATTTCCGTGGGCGAGCCCAACTACGGGAAGGCCCTGCGCATGGGCATCCTAGCCGCCCGCGGTGATCTTGTCTTGGCCGACGAGATCGACCTGTGCGACACGGACTTTCACGGCCGAGCCATCGAGCTACTCCGCGAAAATCAGGCGGACCTCGTAGTGGGTTCGAAGCTGATCGGCGGCGCCGAGGACGAGCGCCCCTTCTTTCGCCACGCCGCGTCTCTGCTCTATACCGGAATGCTGCGGGCCTTGCTCGGCTTCCCGGGTACGGACACCCACGGGCTCAAAGGCTTTCGCCGCTCGCTCTTGGCGCCCGTGGCCGAAGCCTGCGTGGTCGACAAGGACGTGTTCGCGAGCGAGTTCGTCATCCGCGCTTATCGCAACTCGCTACGTGTAGTCGAAATCCCGACGCGCGTGATGGAGAAGCGGCCCCCGACCATCAACTTGATGAAGCGCGTGCCCAACGTGCTGAAGAGCATCGTCAAGCTCACCTGGGCCATTCGCGTCCGCGGCTAACTTCTCGGTCTCGCAGCCGCGCGCTTCGCTAAAAGCGTGGCTCGGCGCGTATTCAGCGCTGAGCGTCGCGCCGCACTCACCAGCTTTGGACTTGCCAGCCGCGCGCTCGCGCGGCTCGCAAGAGCCGGCGGTCCGGGTTGACGGCCACAGGCACGTCCACCTTGGACAGCAACGGCAAATCCGTAATGCTGTCGCTGAAGAACGTCACCTTGTCGAAGCCGATGCCGAACTTCTCGAGGAAGTTGCCGGCGCGAATGATCTTCCCCTCCCCGTAGCACAAGGGTTCGATCGGCTTGCCGGTGAAGCGCCCGTCTGCGTTCACCTCCAACTCCGAGCAGACCACGTGATCGATGCCCAGCTCACGCGCCACGGGGTTAGCCACGTACGAAGTCGCAGCTGTGACGATGGCGACCAAGTCCCCCGCGTCCCGGTGGCTCTTCACGAGCTCGCGGCCGCGCGCCTGGATTTCTGGCAGCACGTACTGTGGAAACCATTCATCACAGGTTTTGATCAGCCAGCTCTCCTCCTTGCCCGCGAAGTCCTCGAGCGCCTTGCGCGCTACGCGCGGCGCGTCGATCACACCAGTGGTATACTGGAGCACCCACCACGCCACCTGCAGTGAGTCCCGCCACGTCGCTTGCCCCTTGGCCCTTCGGTACTTCGTGAACAGGCGTGGCGTATCGACGCGCACCAATGTCCGGTCGAGATCGAAGAAGGCGGCGCGGCGTTCGGACATGACGCCCATCAGCATAGCCCAGAAGTGCTAAGCCTGGGCCGGATGCAGCCGCTGCCGATCGACGTCGTTTTGCCCGAGTTAGAGCGTGCGCTGCGCTCGGCGCGCGCGGTAGTTTTGGAAGCGCCACCGGGGGCAGGAAAAACCACGCGCGTGCCGTGGGCCGTGCAGAGCTGGCTCGGGGATGCCGAGGTGCTGGTGGCCGAACCACGGCGGCTCGCGGCGCGCATGGCCGCGCACCGGGTCGCCAGTGAGCGCCAGGAGGTGCTGGGCGAGCGCGTCGGCTACAGCGTGCGCTTCGAGGAGGTCGCGAGCGCGCGTACGCGCGTGCGCTACGCGACTGAGGGCATCGTGTTGCGTCGGCTCTTGGCGGATCCGACGCTGCGCAACGTCGGCGCCGTAATCCTGGACGAATTTCACGAACGCCACTTAGCCACTGACTTGCTGCTCGTGCTTTTGGATCGTTTGACGCAGGGTGAGCGCCCCGATCTCAAGCTCGTGGTGATGAGCGCAACGTTGGACGCAGAACCCGTCGCTCACTACCTGGGTGCTTGCCCGCGCGTGCGCAGTGAAGGTCGCATGTTCCCCGTGAACATCGAGTTCTTGTCCAAGCCTGATGATCGCCCCCTAGAGAAGCAAATCGTGAGCGCGGTGCGCCAAGCCGTAAACGACGAAGCGGACGGTGACGTGCTCGTGTTCCTCCCGGGCGCCGGCGAGATCCGCAAGGCGAAAACCGCGCTCGAAGCGCTCGCCCAGGAAGCGCAGCTCCTGGTTTTGCCGCTGCACGGTGATTTACCGATCGCGGAACAAGCGCGCGCGGTGGAGCCGGCCAGGCAGCGCAAGGTGGTGCTCGCTACCAACGTCGCGGAATCGTCCGTCACGGTGGATGGCGTCACCGTCGTCGTGGATTCAGGGTTGGCGCGAGTCGCGGGTTACTCGCCTTGGAGCGGCCTGCCAACGCTAGCCCTGGAACCGGTGAGCCGGGCCTCGACCACGCAGCGGGCCGGGCGCGCGGGTCGCACGCGCCCGGGTCGCGTGCTGCGCCTGTACACCAAGGGCGATCACGAGAGCCGTCGCGCGTACGACGCTCCCGAAATTGTGCGCAGTGATCTGGCAGAGGCGTTCTTGATCCTGCGTGCGGCCGGCGTCACTGATCCGGAAGCACTGCGCTTTCTGGACGAGCCACCGAAGGCGCGCGTGCAAAGCGCGCACGAATTGCTGCGCTTGCTCGGCGCGCTGGACGGCGCGGGCAAGCTCAGCGATCTCGGCCGAAGATTAGTGCGCTTTCCGATCTCCCCACGCCTGGGGCGCCTGCTCGTCGAGGGTGAACGCCGCGGCATCGCCAAAGAAGCCGCGCTCGCCGCAGCGCTGCTCGGCGAACGCGACATCCTACTCGGCACCCGCGCTGGCTTCGGTGCACAGCGTTCCGGCCCTGCTACCAGCTGCGGTGCGCGCGGCCCGAGCGACATATTGGAGCGCATCGAGCGCTATCGCGAAGCCGAGGACGCGCGGTTCGAAGCCCATCGCCTGCGTAACTTCGGGCTGGACGCACGCGCGATCGAAAGCGTGCGTCGCGCCGAACGCCAACTCCTGCGCTTGGTCAAAGATCACCGCGAAGGGCCGGGCAGCCTGGAGGGCGTCGAGCAAGAATTGCGGCGCTGCTTGCTCGCTGCGTTTCCAGATCGCGTTGCGCGGCGCCGACGCCGCGGCGAGCGCGAATTGATTCTGGCCTCCGGCGGCGTGGCGCGCTTGTCGGAACAGAGCGTCGTCGTCGATCCGGAATTTTTACTGGCGCTCGATGTTGACGAACAACGGGGCGCCGGCTCCAACTACACGACCGTGCGCCTAGCCAGCGCCTTCGAGCCGGATTGGCTACTCGAAGACTTCGCCGACTCGATCAAAATCAGCGACGAACTGGACTGGAATGCCAGCGCCGAACGCGTCGACCGAATCGAAAAAATGGCGTTTGGCGCCGTAGTTTTCGACGAAGCGCGCGGCGCGGCTCCCGCCTCGTCCGAGGCTAGCGCGGTGCTCGCGGCAGCGGCACGGCGCGGCTCGTCGCTCTCGTTCGCGAAGAGTGATGCCGTGCTCTCACTCACGCTGCGCTTGCGCCTGCTTCGCGAACACTTCCCGGAGCTCAATTTCCCGGAACTCGATGAGAACTCGGTGGATGCCACATTGAATCTGATCTGCGTCGGCCTGACCAGCTTCGCCGAGTTGAACGCCGTCGACGTGCCGAGCGCGCTACTCGCTGGGTTAGACGCAAATCAGCGGCGCGCCTTGGAGACCGAGACCCCAGAGCGCGTCCGCATCCCGGGTGGGCGCACTCTGGAAGTGCACTACGAAGCGGATCGACCACCCTGGATCGAATCGCGCTTGCAGGACTTTTTCGGTCTGCCAGACGGCCCGCGCGTGTGCCGCGGCAAGATCCCGCTCACAGTGCACCTGCTCGCGCCGAACCAGCGCGCCATGCAAGTGACTACAGATCTTTCCGGGTTTTGGCAGCGCCATTACCCCAGTATTCGCCGCGAATTGATGCGCCGCTACCCACGTCATCCATGGCCCGAAGACGGCGCCACAGCTGTCCCGCCGGAGCCGAAGCCGAAGCCGCCGCGCCGCCCGCGCTGAGTCAGCGCCGCACGAGCGCGGCGAACGCGAGTTCGACGATCTCGCTCGGGCGGAGCTCCGCGTTCACGGTGATGGAGGCGGTCGGCGGTTCCAGGTCGCGATACTGGCCGTCCAAGAGCCGCGCGAATTCCCCGACGAACTCGTGCTGACCGCGCCGCCCCTCCAACCGCCGCGCCGCGGCCGGCCGCGACAACTCCAGGTACACGATGTGCGAGTCGGCGGCGTGCAGCACGAGCACATCCCGATAGGCCTGCTTCAGCGCCGAGCATGCCAACACGGCCCCACCCTGCGCTTCCCAGCTCAATGCCAGGGCCGACAAACGCGCCAGCCACGGCCAGCGGTCTGCGTCCGTGAGCGGCATATCCTGCGCCATCTTTTGGCGACTTTCGGGCGAGTGATACGCGTCCGCGTCGTGAAACGGCAGTTCCAGACGCTCCGCCAGCAGTTGCCCGACCGTCGATTTACCGCAGCCACTCACTCCCATCACGATGATGAACATTCGAGGATCGCCTTTGAGTCACTTACAACTTTTGCTTCATGCGAGCCAAAAACTGTAATGCCTCGAGCCCCGTCAATCGATCCAAGTCCAGCGCACGCAGCGTCTCGATCAGCTCGGCATGGTCGCGCGTCTCTTGCGAGCGCCCACCGAAGAGCGTCAGTTGGTCTTCGCTGGCACGGGACTTTCCGCGTGGTTTCGGGGCATCTGGGGCGATCCCTCCACTCTCCAGCGTGACTAAGAGTGCCTTGGCTCGAGCCAAGGCCGTCTCCGGGAGGCCGGCCAGCTTCGCCACGGCGATGCCATAGCTGCGGCTCGCTGCGCCCGGCACCAAACGGTGCAGGAACACCACGTCGCCATCCAACTCGCGTGCACTCACGCTGTAGTTGGC
>JBDTJC010000341.1:0-4213 GCA_039936055.1 Polyangiaceae bacterium
TGCAGAGCCCGTCTCTCAATCTCAGCATGGTTGAAGCTGCGCGAACGGGCGTCAATGCGAGCCACTTCGGCATTCAAGTCGCTTCGACGGAGGACGTTCTGGAGGCCAAGCAGCGCTTCGAAGCGGCCGGTCTCCAAACGCTGAGTGAGGAAGACACCGCGTGCTGTTACGCCGTTCAAGATAAGGTTTGGGTCGATGATCCAGACGGGAATTCTTGGGAAGTGTTCGTCGTGAAGGCGGATGCTCCCGTAATGCGCGCAACCGATAGCGCGTGCTGCGCGCCCACAGGAGCTTCGACAGTGACAGCATCGGCGGGGCCCGGTTGCTGCGGTCCCAAGGCGAACCCGAGCCCGGTTGCGGCGAGCCCCGGCTGCTGCGCTCCGAAGAAATGAAGCCGAATCTTCCGCGCCGTGCCGTCGCCGAAACGATTGGCACGGCGCTTCTATTGGCGACCGTAGTGGGCTCGGGGATCATGGGCGAGCGGCTCGCGGGCGGCAGCGTCGGTTTGGCATTGCTCGCGAACACGGTCGCCACGGGCGCTGCGTTGGTGGCTCTGATCCTCGCCTTCGGGTCGATCTCCGGCGCGCACTTCAACCCCGCGGTTACTCTCGCTGACGCGCTGGAAGGTGGGATCGCCTGGCGTGACGTGCCGGTATACGTCGTCGCTCAGACGTTTGGCGCCTTTCTGGGCGTCGCCGTCGCGCACCTGATGTTCGGCGAGGCACTATTTTCTGCCTCGACCCACGTCCGCACCGGGCCGGCGCAGTGGCTGAGTGAGTTTGTCGCCAGCTTTGGGTTGCTGTGCGTGATTTGGGGGTGTGCTCGGCGCCGTTCGCCTTTCGTGCCTTTCGCGGTTGGGGCGTACATTGCTGCCGCTTACTGGTTCACGGCGTCCACTTCGTTCGCAAATCCAGCGGTGACGCTCGCGCGCGCCGCAAGCAATACCTTCGCCGGCATTCGCCCGGCAGATGCGCCCGCCTTCATCCTCGCCCAGTTGGCTGGCGCCGCAGCAGCGACTGCGCTCTTTCGTTGGCTCGCGCCCAACCTGCCTGAAGTTGCGGGTAACGTGACTGACTTTACGGAGACGAAATGACACGAATAGCTACCGTGCTCTGTGCATGTATTCACAACGCTGGCCGCTCACAAATGGCTGCCGCTTGGCTCAATCAATTGGCGGATCCAACGAAGGCGCGCGCGCTCTCTGCGGGTACGGAACCCGGCACACGCGTCCACCCCGAAGTTCTCGTCGCAATGGCCGAGGTCGGCATCGATCTCTCGCAGGGCAAGCCGCAATTCTTGTCGGATGACCTCGCGCGAAGCGCCTCGCTGCTCATCACGATGGGCTGCGGTGAAGCGTGCCCCGTCGTTCCTGGTTTGGAACGTATGGATTGGCCGCTCGAAGATCCCAAAGGGAAATCAGTGCAGCGCGTGCGCGAGATTCGCGACGAGATCCGTGATCGCGTGCGTGCGTTGCTCGAGGAACGAGGCTGGCAGGGCAGGTAGAGAGCGCGCGCGCGGGTCACGCTAAGTACGCGCGCTCCGAGCGAGCTATGCGCACTTGGCAGTCACTGCAGCAAGCGCGAGACAGTCTTCAAACCGCGTTGAGTACCCAGCCGCGCTCCGCAGTGAAATCGAAGATCTGTCGCGTACAGGTGAGCTGCTCTTCGGGGTCGTGCGTGACATACAGCAAAGTGGAGTCCGTATTCTTGCCGATGTAGTCGGCGATGGTCAGCACCTCACTGCGGTGACGCGCGTCCAAACCGTGACAGGGTTCGTCCAAGATCAAGAGCGGTGGCTGTTTCACCACCGCGCGCAAAATGAGCGCCACACGCTGCTCGCCGTACGAAAGCTGCGTGAATGGCTGTGCGCGCTTGCCAATCAAGCCCACCACCTCCAACCAGCGCTCCGTCGCGCGAATCTCCAAGAAATTGGGCTCGCGATACAGGCCAATCGAATCGAAGAACCCGGAAAGCACGGTCTCGATCAGGTTCGCGTGGCAGCGATAAGCGTACTCCACGTGTAGCGCGTACGAGACTTGGCCGAGCTGTTTCTTGATGTCCCAGATCGACTCCCCCGAACCGCGCTTCATGCCGCACACGGTCACGTCGTTCGCATATACCTGCGGGTTGTCCCCATTGATCAAGTTGAGCAGCGTGGTCTTGCCGCAACCGTTCGGCCCACGCACGAGCGTGTGTGCGCCGCGCTGTACGTCCCAATTCACGGTGTCCAGAACGCGCCGCCCACCGTACGTGACCGTGACGTCGCGCATCAGCACTAGGTCGTTGCTACTCGCCGTGTTGGCGGGCAGCTTGTCTTCGAGCGTGCCTTTGATCGCCGCGCTCAGGGTCGCGGTTTCGTCGGCGTCGAGTCGTTGAAGCTCCGGGGGAATGCCGCGCGCCTCGAACTCCGAGCGTGTGCCGCAAAATGCGGTCTGTGCGTTTTCGATATGCAGCACGTGCGTAGTTGCGCTCGGAACGTGCTCGTAGCGATCCGTGATCACCAGCACCTGCGTTGCCGTGGCCCCGCTCGGGTGCGCCAGGGATGCGCCGACCAAGCGTTCGAGCTCTTCCGCCAGTACGCGGCGCGTCGCGCTATCGAGCCCTTCGTACGGTTCGTCGAAGATCAGCAGGGTGGGCTCGCGCAGCAGCTCGCGTGCCAAGAGCACTTTGCGGATCTCGCCGGTGGACAAGTACTTCAGTCCGCGCCCCAAGAGCGCTTCGATGCCCAGCCTTCGGACGAGGTCCGCGAGCCGCGCCGGAGCTGGCACGGGCGCGCCGCCTCGCGCGCGACCCAAAATAAAATCCCGCGCGGCGGTCCCCGGATCCACCCCTCCTTCTACGAAATCGCTGTCGTCGTGGTAGCGCTCGTCGAACACCACGTCCCGCTGTCGCTCGAACGAAATCAGCGCGACGCTCTCGGGCGCGGGCAACGCCGCAGGCAGCTGTGCGGTCTCACCGGAAATCCCCCCACCCGACCAGTCGGGCGGCGCGCCGTGCGCGACGGCCAGGCCGCCCGCCAGCGCCTGGGCGATCGCGCTTTTGCCGCTGCCATTGGAGCCGGTGATGACCCAGGACTGGAACGGCTCGACCGTCCACGTGAAATGGCGGAAAATGGGCTGGTCGGCGAGGCCGATTGTGGCTTCGTTGAAGCAAATGCGGAAGGTGCTCATCAGTTTCGTCCGCGTATGTTGACAGGTGAGGGATGCCGGACAAAGGATCCCGCCCCTTTCGTTCAGGAACCCGAGGAAAAGCCCGCGATGAGTTACTTCAATTCCCTGCCGTTTCGCGAAGCTCTCAAGCAGCTTGGCGTGTGTCGCTTCATGGACAAGAGTGAGTTCACCGATGGTGTGAACGTTCTCCGCGGCAAGAAGATCGTCATCGTCGGCGCTGGCGCCCAGGGCCTCAACCAAGGCCTCAACCTACGCGACAGCGGGTTGGATGTGAGCTACGCGCTGCGCAAAGAAGCGATCTCCGAGAAACGCGCCAGCTACCGCAACGCGACCGAGAACGGCTTCAAGGTCGGCACGTACGAAGAGCTGATCCCCACGGCGGACATCGTTGGCAACCTGACGCCCGACAAGCAGCACACGCCCGTTGTCAGCGCGCTCATCCCGCTGATGAAGAAGGGCGCTTCGCTCTGGTACTCCCACGGCTTCAACATCGTGGAAGAGGGCATGCAGGTCCGTAAGGACATCACCGTAGTGATGATGGCGCCCAAGGGCCCGGGCTCGGAAGTGCGCGTCGAATACACGCGCGGCTTCGGCATCCCGACGCTGATCGCCGTGCATCCGGAGAATGATCCGGAGCGCAAAGGTTGGGCCGTCGCCAAGGCGCTCGCCAGTGGCACCGGTGGTGACCGCGCCGGCGTGCTCGCCAGCTCCTTCGTCGCTGAAGTGAAGAGTGACTTGATGGGCGAGCAAACCATCCTGTGCGGCATGCTCCAAGCGGGCTCGCTGCTGTGCTTCGACAAGATGGTCGAGAAGGGCATTGATCGAGCCTACGCCGCCAAATTCATCCAATTCGGCTGGGAAACCGTGACTGAGGCCCTGAAGTTCGGTGGCATCACCGGCATGATGGACCGCCTGAGCAACCCCGCGAAGCTCAAGGCCCACGCGCTCTCGCTCGAGCTGAAGAAGATCATGGCGCCGCTCTACCAGAAGCACCAAGACGACATCATCAGCGGCAAGTTCTCGACCACCATGATGGCGGACTGG
>JBDTJC010000342.1:0-11390 GCA_039936055.1 Polyangiaceae bacterium
TTCGATTGAGCGGTCACGAAATAGCGCGATGCCCAGAACCACCCACACGACCGTTTCAACCGGTAATCGCCGTTTCCGAATAGTCGCCGTCCCCGTCGCGGCGAGTGCTTGCTCGATCCAACTAGGATCCAGATGACGTCGAAATACTTCGAATCGCTCCGGATCCCCATACGCTGAAGTGGCCGCAAACACGCGCTCAAATCCCATCGGACCTGCTCCTTCCACACACCGATGGAACAGATCTCGATCCAAATGGAAAGCGCGTTCTGTTTTGTTAAATAATTTCGATCGCTTAGGCCGCTAAGCGATCGGCATTGGCCCTAACCCCTCAAGGTACATCGCACGCTTGTCTCCAAAGGCTCCGTACAGGCTTGGCCGGTTCATGCTCGTGGCGGCGGCGATGTCGTCGAGTGATGCGGCCGATAACCCTCGACCCCACAAGACATCGCGAATGGCTCCCAGAGCGAGGTCTCGGTTATAGGACGGCGGTCTGCCGAGCCGCGGTGGCGGTTTTGTATGGCGTGCATAAAATGCGTTTCGTACGACAGTTGCCACCGCATGGGTTTCCGGACACTATGGGCTTCGGGCGCCGACTCCAACTTCGGGGCACAGTGGGTGAGTCAGTCTGCTATTGGAGAATTGCGCGAGCTCGTCAAGGTCACCCGACCGGAGCGCCTACAACAGTCTTTCTACTGACGACCGGAACGGCGTCGCGGATGAGCGGAGGACAGCGATGAGCATGCGAGGAAGGCCGCGTTCGCGGCACACAGCAGCGGGCAGGCTCGCCCTGGTTGCCGCGTGTGCGGTCGGTGCGTGTGGCAAGATAGCGGGCGGGCCTAGCGCGAGTGGCGGCGACGCAGGCATGAGCGGCGACGCAAGCATGAGCGGCGACGCAAGCATGAGCGGCGGCGCAGCAGCGGCGGGCGCAACCGGGGGCGGAAGCGGCGTAACGGGTGGAGGCGGAAGCAGCGGTGGCGGAGCGGGCTCGGTTTGCGGGAACGGCGTGCTGGATGGGACGGAGCGCTGCGACGACGGGAACACGGGTTCCGGCGATGGCTGCTTCGCGTGCGCGGTCGAAACCGGATACACCTGCGACGCGAGTCAACCATCGAAGTGCGTGGATATCAACGAGTGCACGAGTGGCACGCCGTGTGACGCGAATGCGGGGTGCAAGAACACACCCGGGAGCTACACGTGTACTTGCAACGGCGGTTACTCTGGGACTGGGAAGGCGTGTGCGGATATCAACGAGTGCACGAATGGGACGAATAATTGCAGCGCGAATGCGACCTGCACGAACACGGCGGGCTCGTTCACGTGCAAATGCAACGCCGGTTACTCTGGCAGCGGCGTGACATGCGCAGCAGACCCCAGCTGTACAGGGCTTGCCGCGAACTGTGGCTCTTCAGCGAACGACTACTGCTGCGCAAGCCCAACCGTGACAGGCGGGACCTTCACGCTCGGCGGCGCATCGGGCACGACGACCGCGACCGTAGCGACGTTCGCGCTGGACAAGTACGAAGTAACGGTGGGTCGGTTCAGGAATTTCGTGGCGGCGTACGCCGGTCATCCAGCAAACGGAGCGGGAGCCAATGCGTTGATAGCGGGCAGCGGTTGGCAATCACCGGCTTGGGACAGCTCGATTGCCGCTACGCCGAGCGCACTCGCCACGGCCGTGCAATGCGATGCCACCCCAACGTGGAACGCTTCAGGGAACGATAATTTGCCGATGAACTGCGTGAATTGGTACGAAGCGTTCGCGTTTTGCGCGTGGGATGGCGGCAGATTGCCGACGGAAGCGGAATGGGAGTACGCAGCAGCGGATGGGGCAAATGAATTGACCTATCCGTGGGGCAACACGCCCGTGCCGGACAACGCGCAGGACAGCACGGCGGCGTATGCGAACTACTACGGCCTGGGCGGCGGCTCAGCCCCCGGAAGCCACGTTTTCGCGAACATTTTGGCCGTGGGCTCCAAGCCCTCGGGCGTCGGCAAATACGGTCAGCTGGATTTGGCCGGGTCGATGTGGGAGTGGGCGTTGGATTGGGACGCAAGCCCCTACCCGACAAATCCGTGCAATAATTGCGCTAATACAACAACTGCTTCGGCCCGGATCATCCGCGGTGGGGGTTGGAGCACCGATGCGAGGAGCCTGACCGCGGCCTACCGCAACAGCACCAGCCCGGCTTTCCACTTCGACTTCGTCGGGTTCCGGTGCTCGAGGACACCGTAGAAGTACCCGACTCCCGAAGCCTATTGCACTTCGAAGGCATGCACCGCTTCAGTCCGAAAGAGTTGCTGAGCTACCTGCACGTGGGTGAGCACAGTTGGCTGCCGTTCACGCGCGAGTATCAATACGACGAAGCCGCGGCAGCCGCGGATGCGGCGCGAGTGGAGGACGTGTATCGCTCCTTCGGCTACCGACAGGCTCGCGTGCTGCAAGTGCTGCCCGTGCCACACCCCGGCCACCCCGAGCAGGTAGATTTGCTGGTGCGCATCGAGGAGGGTCAGCCCACTCGCGTCACGCGCTTGGATTTCATCTGGGCTGCGTCCGTGCTGTCGGAAGCCGAGCAGCATCGGGTCGAAGCCTCAGCGACGCTACACGAGGGGGGCCCCTTCGAGATTGAGCGGCTCAACGGCACGCTCGGCGATCTGCGCTTGGAGTTGCTGCGTCAGGGTTTTCCGCTCGCGACCAGCGCCGGCTCGGCGGATGTGCACGAAGGCGCGCGCCGCGCCGAGGTTCAGCTACGCATCGTGCCCGGTCCGCGCGCCCGGATTGGCAAGATTCGCTTCGAAGGGCTGTGGGGCTAGGAGGAGCAAACGCGATCGAGTGGACATAATCGTAGCTGTATGCGCACACGTCCGCACCCGCCGCGGGGTCGCCGGTTGGCCACTTCTTCTTCTGTGTCAGCATCGGTGTTGCGCGAGCAGGCCACCCGATCGCGGGCGCAGTCGTCGCGCCGGCGCCAACCGAGCGACCCCTCGGCCGGCATCGACGAGTTCGCATACTGATATGATTATGTCGACTCGATAGCGTCTGGACGCCCTAACCCCAGCGCGACGCCGCAAAGCCTTACCGGTAAGCAAACGCAAGTCAGCGCGTCCCCGAATTTCCTTACCGGTAAGCAGATTAAACTGCTTGCCGCCGGAAAAGCCTTACCGGTAAGCAATTGGCGACCGAGACGCGCCCGAATTTCCTTACCGGTAAGCAGATTCAGGTCGATCGGCACCCCAGAAGCCTTACCGGTAAGCAAATCCGCGAAGGAGTGCCTCGAGATTTGCTTACCGGTAAGGGAATTCGGGTCGCGGCGGTCGATCGCTCCTTACCGGTAGCGAAATCCAGGCGTGTAACCTCGTATTCCCATTCGATACCCAGTTCAGTGCCAAAGCGGCGAAAGACCTTCGGCGTGCTGACGGCGCCCGCGTCGGCCGTATCCTTCGGTGTATCCTTAAACAGCAGCGCGCGGTCAAAGCTGAGCTTCGCGTGATAGCCCTTCCAGATCCCGAGCTTCCGCTTCTGCGCTGTCTCCGCCGCCGTCCGAAGGCGCACGATCTCGTCTTCGGTCATTGAAGCGTAGAACGTCGGGAAGGCCCAGCGTTTGCGCGCCACCCACAGGTTCAGGTCGATGTCATTGCCCTGCTTGTCGGTCACGATGATGTCGCCTGATCTTCTTGCTCGCGCCTAGCTCGTCGAGGCCGTTGACGAGCTGCTCGAGAATCCGTCGTGCCGACGCACTGACTTGACGAAGGCCATGTTGCTGCATTTCGCCGGGTACGCGGACGTAGGGCGAATCTACTGGTCTCCAGAAACATCGTGATCGCACGCCGAATGCCATCCTGCCGACGCAGATCTACCTGCCCTCGCTTGTGCAGTCCTCCAGCTGGGCGGTACGTATGGAGCCGTCATGAGGCGCGTTACGAGCTCCGCCCTGCTTCTTCCCCTAGTCGTTGCGTGCACCGTTCATGCAACGAAGCCGGCGGATCGGATCCCCGCTGAACCGGTCGACGTCACCCACCCGCCGCCGGCGGTCCTAGGTGGCAGCTCGGCGGTCGCGCGCTCTACACTCGTCCTGGACGATAGTGTCATCAGCGTGCACCTTCCCGCTAATGCGCGTCGTTCCGCAACGGGTTCGCCCGCCCGCCCGGCGTAGCCGCCAACTTTTCCGACTTGAAAATCGAAAGTCGACCGGCGCACCATATCGAGTGGCAACGTTCAAGGTCCCGGGGTTTCGCCGATCTGGGCTCGGCGTCTACGGGCTCGGGTTGGTGCTGCTCGCGGTGTCCGCCTGCAGCAGCGATCACGTCGAGTCGGTCCCTACCAAGCTCAGCGGCGTCACTGCGGTAGCAACAGCCTTCGGCCTGAGCTGCGCCGCGCTGCGGGACGGCAAGGTTCTCTGCTGGGGGCTGAGCGCCAACAGCGAGCGAGGCGCGGCGGTCGAGGGCGTTACCGCTGCCACTGCGGTCTCCGTCGGCAACGGTTTTGCTTGCGCACTGCCAGCGCGGCTCGTCCGAAACCGCCGCGGACGCTCACAGCGCGGCCTGTTCGCGTAGTCAGAAGGCAATTCCGAGACTGCGCACGACGCTGCCCACGGCAGCGAGGGTGGTCCCCGCGCAGTTTCGGAATTGACCAGTTGGACGGAGCCGCTGCGCGGCAGCAGCGGGGCGCCGTGGGCACGGGCACGCTACGTGCAAATGGGCAAAGAGGCCGGATGGAGCGGTAGACGTTGGTGCCTGGAGCCCCGTCCTCTGAGCTGGCAGTGCGGCGCCGAGCACGGCGAAGCCGTGATTGGCGCTCGCTTGCTCGAGCTTGGGTAGCCGCGGGCCGCGGCGCGTAGCCGCGGCCCGCGGCCCGTAGCTGCGACGCGGCTCGCGGTGACACGCAGACACACGTTCGCAGTGTCGCAACCGCCGGCAACGTTCGAAAGAGAGCCATCGTCGTTAGCGTCACGCCGCAACCCCGCTCGGAGGGCCGCGGGCTTCGAGCAGTGGACGTCGTTGCAGCGAGCAGGCTCCACAGGCCGTGCACACTCTCAGATCAACACCGGTCAAAGCTAGGACGCGCTCTTGGTAGTCATCGGCTGCATTCTCGTCGATTGCCGCTGCAGTTGGAGTCGGCGCAGCACTTGCTGTCCGCTGCGTGCCAGCGGTCAAGACGGCTCGCGCGCAAGCGAGCAGCGTCGAGACGTGCTTGGGTGCGAGCAAGCCGTAGTGGCGAATCTTGACGAAGCCGGAGGGCAGTACGTGCTCCACGAAGCGACTGAGAAATGCGACCGGCTCGAGCGTGAGCGCCTTGCCGTTTTTGGTGCGGAAAGTAACGCCGCGCTCGTCGAGCGACACCAATCGCCGATTGCTCAAGCCAACCCGATGGGTATACCGACCGAGGTAGCGAAACACCGCCTCCGGCACCCCAAAAGGCCGCTTGGCGTACACCACCCAAGCCTTGCGATGCAGTTGCCCCATGAGTCGGTCGAAGCCTTGCGGGTCTCGCCGGCCAGGCAGCTCGGGCAAGCGCAGCTTATTGGCGCGCTCGAGTCGTGACAACGAATCGAGAAGCTTCTCTCGGAATAGTACGCCCAGCACACGTACGGGCAGTAGGTACCGCGGATTGCCGGCGACCCAACGCGCAGTCTCGGCGTCAAAGCCACCACCGGTCACGATGCAATGGAGATGCGGATGAAAGTCGAGCTCACGTGTCCATGTGTGCAGGACGGCCGTCACTCCGAGTCGCGCGCCGAGCCGCTTCGGATCGAGTGCCAGCTCAAGCAGCGTCTCCGAAGCGGCCTGAAACAGGGCGTTGAAGACCAACTGCCGGTTGAGCTTCGCAATTGCGCGGAGCTCTGCCGGCAGCGTGAAGACAACGTGAAAGTAGGGCACGGGCAAGAGTCGTTCACTTCTTGCTTCGACCCAGCGAGCCTGTGCGAGTGCCTGGCACTTCGGGCAATGCCGGTTGCGACATGAGTTGTAAATCGGACGTTCCTGTCCGCACTCAAGGCACACCTCCACGTGGCCGCCGAGCGACGCCGTCCTACAGCGCGCGATCGCGCCGAGGACCTGGTGCTGCTCGGGAGTCAAGGCGCGCACGCGACGGAGCTCGGCCCCAAAAGCTCGGACGATGTCCGCAAGCTCGACCGAAGAGCGTTCCGCCGCGCGCGTGCCTGCCTGACGGCAAGCCAGTTCGCCCAATGCCTACGCGGTTTTCGCTCTTGCGGGGCGTCCAAGCTGCAAAGCGTCAAGTGGGCTCTTCAGCCCCTTGATCCGCGCCGTGGTCACGTGCACGTAGCGCGTCGTCGACGCGATCGAGCCGTGGCCGAGTAAGACCTGCACCGTTCTCAGATCGGTACCCTGCTCCAGCATGTGCGTTGCAAACGAATGACGCAGCGTGTGCGGCGTGACGCGCCGGCCGCCAAGGCCCGCTTGTTCGCGCGCTTTCTTCACTGCCTTCTCAACAGCCGCCCGCGTGAGCGTGCTGCCAGCGCCGATTCTGCCGGGGAATAGCTCGGGCCCTTGGGGCCGCGCCCAACGATAGTAGCTGCGAAGTTCAGCCAATAGTCGTGGCTCAGCATCACATCCCGCGCGCGTCCTCGCTTGGCATGGCGGATGTGAACAACGCCCACTTTACTGTCGATGTCCCCGACACACAGTTGGCAAACTTCTCCGATTCGAAGGCCCGCGCCGTAAGCCAGCATCACAATCGCGCGGTGCCGTGGAGACGGCAACGCCTCGAGCAACCGCTCGACCTCCCGCTGCGTGAGCACTTCCGGAAGCTTGAACGGTTGCTTTCGAAAGCGAAGTCTCGCCATCACCCCAGGACGGCCGAGTACCTGGCCATACAAGAAGTACAGCGCACCAGCATAGACGTTGTGCGTCGAGGCGCTCAGCCCCCGCGCGACCAAGTGCAACAGAAACTCGCGCACCTCGTTGCGGCCAAGCCGGCTCGCTGACTTCCCGAAGTGTCGCTCGAATCGATCGACGCAGCTCTCGTACGTTGCACGAGTATTCGGCGCGGTCCCGCGCAGCTCAAACGCTTCTGTCAAACTCTTCCTCAGTTGTTGCTTCATCGCGATGCTCCGATCACCGGCGCCCGACATTGAGCGCTCGGGTTTCAGAGGATCCGCGACGCCCTCACCGGCCGCGATGCAGGGCGCCACGACGACGCAATTCCCCGCGTTTTTGCAGCAGTGCGGAACGACGCCGCCGACGACGCCGCTACCCACGGCACTTCGCCTACGCGAGGAACGACGCCGCGCTCACGCGCGGAACCACCCCATCAGATCGAAAAGCTGCCGCGCAGCGGCTTCGTCCAATATCTCTTATGTTAACCGATAGTTACGTCGAGTCGCAACGGACCCACAAGGCGCTCACAACCGGCGGCAATGGACAAGTGCACGAACCCCGCTGAGCGAGCACACCGCTTTGGTCTTCCTATTCTCAGCCGATTTGCCTCACACGTACGGCAAGCGAGTTACTTCGGCCGTAGCGGAGAGAAATGCGATCTGATCGACCTCGCTCCTATAGCGGTCTTCGAGTAGCCCGTGCAGGACCTTGTCCATGATCAGCACTTGTGCAGTGGGCCCCGACATTCGCGTGTTGCGCAGCTCGTAAGTAAGCGCCAGCGTGCGCCCCGCGACTTTCAAGTCCAACACGCGGACCACCTCGGTTCCGTCCAGCCGTTCGATGACGTACCAGTGCCCGCTCGATTCGGTGAGCTCATATGCGCGATGGGCTTCCGATGGGTAGTTGGCGTCCGACAAAATCAATACGGGGTGATCTTGCTGTACCCACGCGAGCCGCTCCAGCGACCAGTAGCCCGAGGCGGGATAGCACTCCAGAGCGCCCGCGGTCCGCCGGAAGATTCGCGAATCCAGCTCGACATACAGCGCCGATGCGCCGCTCAGTCGCCGCGCAGCAGCAAGCGAACCGCGAATCAGCCCGTCCGTCGCTTCCACGGACCGGGAGTTGACGATTCGCATCTGAACCGCCCCCGGCGCGCGAAAACCAACCTCCGCCGTCACGTCATCCCGCACACGCTTCGAATGCTCGTGGCTGCTCGCAAAAAAAGCACCCGAGCTGTAGGCAGGATCGCTGACGATGACGCCTAGCGCGGTTTCCAGCTCATCCGAGCGCTCGACGATGAATGAAAATGAGATGGCCATCACGGAGCTTTCAAGGGAACCTGGGTTACTTCGCCATTGCGCACGATTTTCAGGTCTTGCAGGCCGTCTATCGGGTGCTCTTGGAGCTGCTGCACGACGGAGTCCGTGGTCGCCGGGCAGTCGTCCAAATTCAAAACGATGCGATCGGCCTGACCGGAGTCCACTTTGTTTTGAATGTTGCTGGCAATGTTGCGAGGGTTACCAGAGGTCGGCGAATAGTTGTCATAGGGTTCCCCGTCCACATTGAAGTCCGGGTGCTTTTGGCCCGGTTGGCTGCCGCTGTTCGACTCTGGCAGCTGTTCGACGTCATGGCCGTTTTTCGCCAGCGTATCCGCGCTTTCGTTTTGGCGCTGCAGTGCCCGGGCATTTTCCGGATCTTTATCGTTCGGGTGCGGTTTGGCTCGGGGCCCGTGTGGATTGTCCGGCGGCTTGTCGTCGCCGGAG
Source organism: Polyangiaceae bacterium (assembly GCA_039936055.1). Lineage (GTDB taxonomy): Bacteria > Myxococcota_A > Polyangia > Polyangiales > Polyangiaceae > PMG-095. Next base: position 8,598 of record JBDTJC010000342.1, read on the forward strand.
CCGCCCGAGCCCGAGCCGTCCTTGCCTTGGATCGCGGCCACCAGTGCGCCCGCCGCGGCTGCCGCCCCGATAGCAAGCGATGCTCCCGAGCCGGTCGCAGCAACCACGGCGGCTGCGCCGCCCGCGAGCGCCAGCGCGGGCCCGATCATAGGGCCGGCCAGCGCGATCATCACGACACCAATGCCGACCTCCGCCCCCGCCTTGGCACCCTTCCAGAACGACGCCCGCATGCAGTCGATGCAGCCGTCTGTAATGACGTCCGTAGCCAGCGCCGACACACAGCCGCCGATCAACGCCGCGCCCGCGACGACGCCCGCTGCAGCGAGCAATCCCATCCCAGTCACGGCGATCGCAGGCAAGAGCGCCGCGACGACGACCGCTCCGACCACGATGCCTGCCGCTGCGGCGATGCCCGCGGCCCATGCAAAGAGGCCGAGCGGATCGGAATTGTTGATGGGATCGTTGCCGGCGTAGACGTAAAAGTTCACGCCGCCGACGAGCTCGACCGGGTCTCGCGATAGGTAGCGACCAAGTAAGGGCGAGTAGTAACGAGCGCGGTTGTAGTGCAGCCCGCTCTCTTCGTCGAAATATTGACCCGGAAAGCGAAACGGTTGGCGCACCGCGCCCCAGCGCGTGAAAACGTGGCCAAACGCAGACGCGGAGCCAGACCACACGATCTCGCCGTTCGGCCCACTCAGCCAGCGCGGAGTGCCCTGCTGATCGTTGTGGAACTGATAGGTGACGCCATCGATACGCATCGAAAGCGGCTCGTGGCTGCCAGGAATAAACAGGTAGTCGCGTTGCTCGACACTTTCACCACTCACCGTGATTTCGCGGAGCAGTTGGTCTCGGCTCCATACGAAGTGCGTCTCGTGCGTCGACGTCTTTTTCAGGGTGCGGCGGCCGAACGCGTCGTACTCGTAGCGAACCACGGAACCCGCGGGGAGCACGACCTCAACGAGGAGATTCTGACCGTTATAGCGATAGAGCGTGACGCCGGCCGGCCCGGATTCCGACGACAAGTTGCCGCGCGCGTCGTAGGTGTACGACAGCGGGCCGCAGCGGGTCACTTGGTTGAGTGCGTTGTTCGAGAATACAATGCCGCTGGCGGCCTCGCGGTTGCCGCTGGCGTCGTAAGAGAAGCGCTCGCCGTCCCCCGTTTGCGATTGCACCGCAACGAGCCGACCGGCTGCGTCGTAGCTGTGGTAGCGGACTCCGGCCTCGCTGTCTTCCCAGCCGTAAATCTGGTTGCTCGGCGTGTAGTTGATGCGCACGTGCATGGCCGAGAAGTGACCAGCTCGGTTATTCGCGGTGCGGATTTCGGACACCAACCCTTCGGGTAGCAAGTGCCGCTCGGTGGCGAGGCCGTTCGGATACCAATGTGAGACCTGGTTGCCGTGCGCGGCGTACTCGATCCGGTGAGCTTGCCCCTGCCAATCCCGCAGCTCACTCAGCCGCGCGTCGTCGTCGTACGCGAAGCTCAGCCGCTCACCCGTGGGAGTGGTTACCGAAATCAGCAGATCCCCCGGATCATAGGCGTATTGGACGGCTTGCTCAGCGTGCCGTTCCGAAGCCAGCCGCCCCGCTTCGTCGTAGCTCATGCTGACGACGGAATTCGGGTTTTTCGCTTCGACGACCCGGCCCGCTTCGTCGTACTTCAGTTACGAAGTGACCGTCCGCGTAGTGAATGGCGGTAACACGCCCTTTTTCGTCGTACTCCGCGTCGTACCAGGGCTCGTCGTCGACGGAAGCACTCGTCAGGCGACCTGCGCCGTCGCGAACGACCTGCTCCACGGAGCCGTCCGCGCGCACGGCGCGATCCGGTCGATCCCACAGGCTGTACTCGAACGCCGTTCGCGCGCCCGTCGCTTCGACCAAGGCCGAAGGCCGCCCATGCTCGTCGTACTCGACCACAATCGGCTGTCCCGGGCCGCGCGCGGAGGAGCTGAGCTTGCCGCCTTCGGCGTAGCTTGCCGCACACTGCGTCCCGTCGGGCAGCGTCAACCGAGTGAGGTTCGCCTGCGCGTCCCAGTCGTAGGTCCAGCGCCGACCTTCACCACGAGTGACGCTTCCCGGAAGGCCATCCGCGCGGTAGCTGAGCAAGGTTTGCAACCCATTGGGCTCGAGCACTCCGGTAACGCGGTTCGCGTCATCGTACGAAAAACGGTGAGCCCTACCGAGCGGCGAGATGACCTTGCTCAGTCGCCCGCTTTCATCCACGAAGACTTGTGACCGCTTGCCGCGGCGGTCGTCGACCAGCACTTCGCCGGGGAGCGGCCCTGGGCGCGTAACGAAGCCCCTTGCCGCCAGCCGCTCGGATGCGGCGTTCCTCCCGCACTCTTGCGCTAGCGTCCGTTGTTGCGCCGAGCGCATTCGAAACGTCAACAGCGCCTCGACTCTAGGCTAAGGCGCGCAGGCGCTTCGAGCTTGCCGGTACACCCACACGTTCGCTCTCCTATTGAGTGCGTGGTCATGGCTTCTCGTTGCTGCGCCGCCTGCCCCGTTCAAAACGTATGGCGTCGCCCGTTCCGCAGTCAAGCCGGCGCTTGGGCTCCGCGCTCGACCGGCACGACCTCCAACACTGCCGGGCCTTGGGCCAGCATGAGCGCCAGCGCGGCTCGTCCGAAACCGCCGCGGACGCTCACAGCGCGGCCTGTTCGCGTAATATCTCTTATATTAACCGATAGTTACGTCGAGTCGCAGCGGACCCACAAGGCGCTCACAACCGGCGGCAATGGACAAGTGCACGAACCCCGCTGAGCGAGCACACCGCTTTGGTCTTCCTATTCTCCG
>JBDTJC010000343.1:0-12225 GCA_039936055.1 Polyangiaceae bacterium
GGTACATGCGGTCCAAAATCAGGGTGTCGTCACGGACGTAGCCTCGCAACGCATCGGCGACCACCGGGTACCCACCCAATTCGAAATCGCTCATGCCGCTGGCTTGGTCGTAGCCCAGGTAAGCCACAACTCGGCCTGCCTGGTCGACCGCGAACACGGCGTCGAACTGATCCTCTTTGGGGATGCCCGCGTTCACCTTCTTGAGGGCGCTGAGCAGCTTGTCTTTGGCGTCCTCGGGTACTTTCGCTTCCGAATCACTCGACTTCTGTAGGTACTTCGCGATGTCCGGATCGACGCCGAATTGAATCAGCCGGCCCGAGCGCTGACGCGCGTCGTCACGCAGGTACCAAGCCACGACTTGCGAATCGGAGGACAGCGCCTCACCCATCGCGCGCGCGCCGGCGCGGTTGTACATGCTGGTCGCAAGCGACAACACGAAGATCGAGAGCCCCAGGAATAGGCCCACCAAGACGTACCAGAATCGTGAGAGGACCATCGTTATTTGGCGCCTTCTGCGGGTTTCTCGTCACTCTTCGGGTCGGCTGCCGAGACCGGCCCGCCCTGGTTCACTTTGATCGGTGCTTTCAGCTCGACGTCTTTGGCGTCGACGGTGACCGGCATCGGGGCGCCCACCTTCTTACCCGCGAAATAAGCTTGCAGGATGTAGTCGCCCGGCTCCTGGATGTTGACCGCGAACTCGCCCTTCATTGAAGGGTAGGCAATCGTGGCAACGTTCGGCTCGGCGACGATCCACATGCGCAGACTGGGTGCGGCCTCATCGCGGATCTCGAACACGCCCGCTTCCGGCACCGACCAATCGCGCGTAGCGCCGGACCCGGTCTCGCTGGACATGAACGTCTTGATCCCGACGCCGTACAGCTTGTGCTTGAACGGGTCGGTGTTCTGGAACGTGAGGCGCGTGCCCGGCGTCACGACGATGGTCACCGGAGTCGTGCGGCCCCCGCCGACGCGAATCAGAACCGGCGGCTGTGCCTTCTGCGGCGTCGCGGCGATGGCGGCCAAGCACAACTCTTTGGGGATGTGCGGGAACGGACGGCGGTACTCGGCGCGCACGGTCGGCACCGGCTCGCGAAACGAATAGCCGTGGTTCTTCGGGTCCTTGGCCTCCGCCCAAACCGGGTTCTGCAGTAAGCGAAACCCCTCGAAACGACCTTTGACGTGCGCCGCGTCCGCGGTGCTTGGCAGCGCGAGCAAGCCAGCGACCAGCAGCAACGGCCATGAGCCGCGCACGCCAGCGATGCGTGAAGACCCCGCAGGGTTGTGACAAGCGTTCATTGCCGCGTCACGGTAATCTAGGGGCGGCGACAACGGAAGCGCGGAGTCACGTCCCGCGCCGCGTTTTGATTCGCCTCGCGACGGGTCAATTCTTGCCCACAAAAGGCGAATGGGCCGGCTTTTTAGACCGGCCCATTCATAGGCTCCTGACCACGTGGGTCGCGAGGCGTGTGAGTACTCCGAACCCCTAGCTTAGCTAGGTGGGAAACTCTTATTTCGCGGCTTCCGGCTTCCCGGTGAGGTTTTCCGGGCCTAGCTCTCCACCACGAACTCGTTTCCCGATTCAGAATGCTTGTAAGGGATTCGTTAGTACTGCCTCCCGGGCCCTGCAGAGGGAGCCGAGCTTCATCGTATGGACGCCGCCAATATTGTCAACGGTTGGCGGCCGCGACTTCGGGCTATTCCCGATATATTCCAGACATTTACAAATCCGTGTTGGCGTGTTTCGAAAGCACTGCGGGCAGCTCCGATCGGCGCGCCGGCCGATGCTTGACAGAGGCTCCTCAGGCCGGGCTCTCGGCCAGTTACCGAAAACTGGGCCGATGGGCCCCTTCTCCGTCACCTTCCGCCCATGAATTTTGCAGAGATTCCCGCTGAAGTTGATGGCTTTGGTCAGGGCGAGGTCAGCCTCGTGGGACCGGAGGTACTGCGGGAGCTGCTGCGGGCTGCGGACGACGACGGCTACCTGTCGGTGGCGCTGAACCCACCGGGCCCGGGTCAGCGCGGCGAGCTCGCGTTGGTGATCTCGGAAGCCATCGATAGCGCGCTTGAGCAACGCGGCGCCTGCCCTCCCGGCATCGGCGCGGCGGCGGACCTCGGCGCTTCGCTGAGCGATCAGCTGTACCGCGCGCGCTTGGTGGAACTCCGTGGGCTCGCCTTGGCCGTGCCCACGCTGGAGGGCATCGCGAACTTGGCCGGCGCGCTCGACGCGGAAGACAGCGCGGTGCTGCGCTGGTGGATGGCGTGCACGCGCGAGCGCCCCGTGCGCTTCTATATCGACGCGCGCAACCGCTACGCGGGCGTGTACGACCGCCCCACGGCATTGCAAGACTTGCTCGAGCGCCGCCCGCGTCCGCCGCAAACGCCGCCGCCCGCGCTCGCTCCCGAAGTGAGTGCGAGCTCGGAGGCCATGGAGCTCTCTGCACCGCCCCCCGTGGTGTCCGCGCGCGAGGAAATACAAAAGCCATTCGACGCAGCGGGTCAGGAGCCGCAAGACGAGCTTGAGCCGGCAGCGGAGCATCCAGACTCCGGCTCTGACCTGGATTCTAACGAGTTTTTAGCCGGATTCGCGACGCAAACCGACATCAGCAACGCGCCCGTCGACGTCGCTTCGATCGTCGTGGCCGCCGAGCCCGCGCCAGAACCTGAAGTCGAAGTCGAAGTCGAGCTCAAACTCAAGATCGAACTCGAACTCGAACTCGAGGCCGCGCCGTTCAAGCCGGCTTCGGCAATCGAGGAGAGCGCGCCCGCCGTCGTCGAAGCGGAGAGCGAGGAGATCGTGTTTGCGCATACGCCGCTGTTTCCGAACGCGGATAGCGAATGGCGCACCTGGATGCACGACCTAGAAGCCGCGCGCGGGCCGAAGCCGCTCGCGGTCGTGGAACGCATGTTCGTCACGAGCTACGTGCCGCTCTGTGATGCTTACGCCCGCGGCATCGCGAGCGCCGAAGCGAAGCGCACCATCGACACCTGGTCCGCGAGCTTCGAGCAAAGCTACAAGGAAGCCTTCGACGCTTTGCGCGTGCGCGGCAAGCGCCCGACGATGGTGCTCGATGTGCCGGAGCTAGCCTTGCGCATGGGGCGTTTGCACGGTGCTCGCTCCGTGCAATTGGTGCTGGTTGACGGCTTACGCTTCGACCTCGGGCTGCGCGTAGAGCAGCGACTGCGCAGCTTGCTCGGCCAAACCGCGGCGCTCACCGAGCGGCTACTGCTGTGGTCGGCTTTGCCGGCGACCACAGCGGTGCAACTAGAATTGATCGGTCGTGGCGCGGAAGCACTGCGCGAGTTCACCGGCCAAGTCGAGTCCGAGGTGCCGGTGGCGCGCGGTCGCATGGCGACCACGCTTCGGCGCATTAAGGCTGGGCACCGCGAATTGCTCAAGCTGGATGTGGTCGAGTCGCGCGTTTCCGAACCTGCGGACGGCGCCGAGAGCGATCGCCTCGACGACCTAGCCGATGAGACGGCGCGCGCGCTCGGTTCGTACATGAAGCGCTTGCCCGCACGCACGCTCGTTATGATCTTCGGTGATCACGGCTTCGTGCTCGACCCACTTGGCGAAGGCACGACGCGCGCGCGCCACGGCGGCGCTTCCCCCGAAGAAGTGCTGGTGCCCGCGTTCGCTTGGCTCGTGGGCGGCGTGCACTGAGGCCTGCTCTGCCAGCACCGTGACTTGACGACCGTCAACCTCAATCCGCGTCGGTCACGGGGGACGCACCGGTCGCGCCGCTCGGCATCGGGTTCGGCTCTTTTTCCAGGTACCGGAAGATGGTGCGCGGGTCGACGCCCAGGTCCCGCGCGGTTTGCGTGCGGTTGCCGTTGTTCCGCTCCAGCACCTCCAGCACGTACTGGCGCTGGAAGTCTTCTTTGGCCTTCTCGAGCGGAACGATCACCGATTGCTCTTCCGCTCCCAAATCCAGATCAGCCGGGCCGAGCAGGGTTTGGTCGCACAGCACGAGCGCTTTCTTGATGCGATTCTCGAGCTGGCGAATGTTGCCCGGCCAGGGATATTTTTTCACCGCCACCAGCGCCTGTGGCGAGAAGCCGCGAACCGCGCTCTTCAGCTCGTCCGCAAACTTGCTGAGCAGCGCCTTGGCGATGATGAACACGTCATCCCCGCGCTCGCGCAGCGGCGGGAGCCAGAGGTTCACGACGTTCAGGCGGTAGTACAGATCCTCCCGAAATTCCCCGGTTTTGATCATCTCGTCCAGGTTGCGGTTGGTAGCCGCAATGACGCGGATATCGCACTTCTCCGGGCGGTTATCGCCGACGCGAAACACCACGCGCTCCTGTAGTGCACGCAGCAACTTGACCTGCATGCCCAGCGGAAGTTCGCCAATTTCGTCGAGAAACAGCGAGCCACCGTCGGCTTGCTGGAACTTGCCGGCACGGCTCGCGATGGCACCGGTGAAGGCGCCCTTCACGTGGCCGAACATCTCGCTCTCGATCAAATTCTCCGGGATCGCGCCGCAGTTCACGGTCACGAACGGGCCGCTTTCGCGCGTGCTGCGGCGGTGTAACTCGCGCGCGATCAGCTCCTTGCCGGTGCCGGTTTCACCGGTGATCAGCACGCTGATGTCGGTGGCGGCCACCTTCGTCAGTTTGCGGAACACCTCCATCATCGAGGCGCAGGCGCCGATGATTTCACCGAAGCGCTTATCCTGCAGGTCCGCGCTCAGTTTCTCTTTGTCCGCGCGGAGCGCGCTGAGCAGCATAGCGTTCTGCAGAATCAGCGAGGACTGCGCGGCGAAAATGGTCAGCAAATCCAGCTGACCGCGATCGAACAGGTGCTTCACTTCATCGTTCGCGACGTACAACGCGCCGATCACGTCACCCTGGCTGACCAGCGGCGCGCACATCACGCTCGACAATTTGAGCGAAATCACGCTCTCGCTCTTGCCGAACGTGGTGTCCGTTAGCGCATCGCTCACGATCACCGGGCGCTTGGTCTCGATCACCTGACGCACGATGCTGTCGGATATCACACCGGAGGCGTCTTGAATCGCTTCGCGCTGCACGTTGCGCGAAACACGCACGCGCGGCGTGCTGTCTTTGCCCTCGGACGGGTCCACCAAAAGCACGACGCCACGCGCCGCGCCAGTGAGCTCGATGATGTCATCCAGCAGGGTCTCCAGGAGCTCGTCCACGGAGCGGCTCATCATCAGCCGCTCACTGAAGGAATGCAGGCGCCGGAGGCGCGCGATGTCCCCACCGAGGTCGCTGCCCGTATCGCGTTGTTCCGCGTCGGTGTGTTCGCCCAGCTCGGTGAACATACTGAAGCCGAGCAGCGCCTTACCCAAAGTGATGCGATCACCGTTGGCCAAGCGCGCACGGCGCTTCTTTTTTCCGTTGATCAGGATCTCGGCGTCGCGATCCACTTCTTCGAGCTGGAAATCGCGACCGTTGAAGACGATCTGCGCGTGGTGACTGGCCACGCTCGCATCCGGCAGGTGAATGTCGTTGCCGAGCGCACGCCCGATCGTCGAAACCGGCTTGTGCAACGCCGCGAGCACGGGCGCGCCCTCCGACGGAAAGAAACGAATCGTGGCCATACGACTGGAAAGGCTAGTGCCGCACCCCTGAGATAACAATACTTTCGCGGGTAATCACCGCAAAGGAGTGAACCGCAGGCGGTGTCCTATGCGGAAAGAAGTCACAGATGCGACAACCGTATGTGCTTCGTCTCTTCCGGCTGCAGCCACGATTCAGGCAGGCGGCGCTCGTTTTTTTCCACGCAAACTTGAGCACGCCGTTCGGCGATCGCCTATTTACTGGGCACTTGCCGGCCGCGCGTACGTTACTCATCCGCCCACGCACGAACTTCGTGCCCGAGCTCTACAAGTCAGTCGAAACTTCTGAACGTAGCGGCGCGTTACTCGAGCCGCCCACCGATGGCGAACTGCGCACCGTGCTCGATGGGCATGGGCATGAAGTAGTCGAGGTGCGCAAAGTGCGAATCGGACTCGAACGACGCACTGTCTGGCGCGGTGCCAGCGAGCAGCGCGCCCGCACCGATACCAAGCAAGGTAGTCACGCCGCTGAGCACCAAGCCGTGTTTGGCCGGCGGGCTATTCTTGCCGGCGTACGCAAAATACACCGGCAGCGAGACCGCCGCTCCGATGCCAGCCCCCGCCCACATGTACGTGAGCGCGCGGTACGTGGGAATGTAAACAGTGGACAGGCCAGCCGTCGCCGCCAGCCCCAAGTTGAAGCCGACTAGGCCGCCCAGCGCCGCGCTGTCGTTGGCGCGACTGTAACCCGCGCCAGTTGCTGACGCGCCGTAGCCGAACATCGTACCGATGGCGGCGCCCCAGACCACGCCGCTCGTCGTGAGCAGGCTGCTCTTGGGCGATGGATCTTGCAGGTAACCAAGCGCCACGCCGCCCGCGCCACCCAACGTGGCGCCAAGCAAGGTACTGCGCGAGAGCCCGCGGAAACCCCATGCTTTCTCGGAGCTGGAAGACACGAACTGATAGCTCGCAATGCCGATGCCCTCGCCCGCGCCGATCACCAGCCCGCTCGCGATCGCACCGGGCATACCGCGCGGCATGCTGGGTTGATCGAGAAAATACACGCCAACCGGACCGGCCAGGCCCAAGCAAGATAGTGGGCGCGATCAGGAACAAGCCAGGATCTTTAATGTGGGCTTCCGAGCCGACCCAGACGCCCAAGCCCACGCCGTACACCGCCGCGGTGCTGTACAGTACAGTGATCTCGGTAGCGCTGCGCGTGTTCGAGACAGGCACGTATTGCGGCTGCTGCAGGACCGGAAAGGGCTGAGCCACGGGCTGGGGCACCTGTCCGGGCAGCAGCACAGTTTGCGCAGCAGCGAGCCATGGACTCGAAACCAGCGCGGCGAGCGCAAACGAGACAGCCCTTCGCATCCTCATTCCCTCTTCAATGGCCGTGACAGCACGGCGCGAACGGCTTCATTCACCGGCTTTTGCTCGAACAGCACGCGGTAGACCTCGCCGGAAATTGGCAAGTCCACCGATAGGCGTTCCGCCAGGTGGTACGCGCTGTCCGCCGTCACCACCCCCTCGGCCACGTGCCCCAAACCGGCCAGCGCTTCACTCAACCCCGAGCCTCGCCCGAGTTCGTAGCCCAGCGTGCGATTCCTGCTGAGTTCGCCGGTGCAGGTCAAGACGAGATCACCGAGCCCGGCCAGGCCGGCGAGCGTCAAAGCGTGACCACCTTTGGCGAGTGCCAAACGCGCTACCTCGGCTAGCCCGCGCGTGATCAGCGCGGCGCGCGTATTGTATCCAAAACCCAGGCCATCGCAGGCACCCGCGGCGATCGCGATCACGTTCTTCAGCGCGCCGCCGACTTGCACGCCAATCGGATCGTCACCCGCGTAAACGCGAAAATGATCGCTCGACAAGCGCTGCTGCACGGTTGTCGAAAGCTCCGCGGAGTGCGCGGCGGCGACCAAGCTAGTGGGTAAACCCAACGCGACTTCTTTGGCGAAGCTCGGGCCCGAGAGCACGACGGTGCGCTCACGCGCAACAACGCCGAGCACCGATTCGACAACCTCCGTCAGGAGCATCAATGAACCGGGTTCGATGCCCTTGGTACCGATAATGAGCGTGGCATCGCTCTCCAGGAACGGGCGCGCCCGCTCCAAGGTGCTGCGAAACGCAGCGGTCGGCACGACGAGCAGTACTGTGTTCGCGCCTCGCAAGGTATACGCCAGATCCGCATTCGGCTCGATCAGCTCGGGCAGCGCAAAGCCTTTGAGGAACTCGCGGTTTTCGCGTTCGCGTTGCATCGCCGCGGCGTGCTCGGCCTGCCACGACCACAGCCGCGTTCCTTCCCCGCGTTCGGCCAGTACCCGAGCCAAAGCGGTGCCCCACGCGCCGGCACCAAGAATCGCGAAGTCACCCATATTTCAGGTGCAACTTTTCGTGTCAACGCCGGGCCTTGTCAACATCAAGCTAGTGATGCCTGTTCAAGTGTGTTCGTTCGTGGCTGTTTCTTCCACGCGGCACAGTTTTCGGTCCAGAGGGCGGAGTTTGGGGCAGCGCGACCCTGGCGATCGCGCCCAGCCCCGCGCCGGTCCCACCGGTGACTCTCGTTGACTCGTGGTCACCCAGGCCGATCATGATCTGATCCTGCCAGGGACTGCTCAGCGAGTACTAGCTCTGTCTAGAAATGTTGGTGTTATGCTGCGCCCACATGCACGCCCCCGGCCGTTCCAGGATCTTCGTCGCTGCGACCCTCGCCGCCGTGTCATCGGGAGCTTGGGGTGTCTCCGGTTGCGCATCGCGTGACTCGCTGGGCACGAGCGCGATCTCCGTACTGGGCTCCGGCGTGGTCAACGACCCGAGCAACAAAACGCTGCGCTTCGACATCCTCAAGTTCGGGCTCGATAGCTTCTGCGCAGAGATGCTCAAAGCCGGCGCGCCTCTGAAATTCGGGGACGACGAGCCAGTGCTCGGGCGCTTCTTCGCCGATTCCTGTCAATCGCAAGTGTTGGACGACGACGCCCACAAGTCGTTCGTGGTGCAGTACACCGGCCGCGGGTACGCTTGGACCAACGTCACCCAGCGCATCGGCTTCGCATCGCGCGGGGTGATCGAGTACCAGACTGATTTCCAGCTCCACGATGGCGCCATGTACGTCTATTTCAGGCCCCGCCTGATCGACGGCGAGCAATTTCAAACGACGCTCGTCGAATCCGCGCTCGCGCAAGGCGGCTTGAGCGCAGCAGGCGTGAACGCGAACGACCTCGGCAAGCACATCGTCGAGAGCCAGCTGCGCCGCGGCTTCACCGTTATCCGTCGGGGTTCCTCGGGCGCGATGGACTTTGCGTTGGGCTTGGTGCCCGCTGGTGAGCTGCCGTTCAAGCCGTTCGAGGTCAAGCACACGAACAAGGCCATTGTCGCCAACGAGCGCACGGAGGTGCACGCCGGGCAGCAGGATTACGTGGGCGCGTTCGAAGTCACGGATTCGGGCCAAGCGCTGTATCTAACAGTCGCGCTCGACGGCGTACCCAACGCAGACGTGCTCGTGGTGCCCAAACCCGTGGGCGACACGATGCTGACTCACTACCTGCAGAACGCGGGCGGTGCCGCGCTCAGCACCCCCGCCCTGCTCGACGACACCGCGACGCAGAACAACATGTGGCAGCGCTTCGTGAACGTCGAACCCGGCCGCTACTACATCGTAGTCGACAACAGCGCCCAGCTCGGCAAGTCCGCGCCCGACATGAGCGCGAAAGATGATGCCGCCGCGAAAGTGGACTACCTCGTACTCGTCGGTGATCGACCTTGATGGGAGGTCGTGCTCTCCTCAAGACGCCGTGCGCAGCCTCCCTAAAAACGCCATGCGCAGACCGCCCGGAACCAAAACAACCCAGAAGTCTTGGAAGACCAGATCACGATCTGCGAATGAGAGGCGAAGCCAACAAAAGCTGACCGAACAGGCGCATGCGATCTCTCAGCGCAGCCAAAGGGGCCAAGCGGCAACGCGAGCCACTACGCCACAAACGCCCCTAAATGCCCCACGCCTGGCGAGTCCTTGGATCCACGCGCATACCCGCCTTGCCCCATTCCTAGCCCCCGGCTAGAAACGGCGCACTCGAGCTCTTGGCGCGCGAGCCCTCTTTCTGTGAACGCAAAAATTTCTCGTTACGTGTTCTGGCCGCTGTGGTTCATCGTCGTACCACTCGCGCTGTGCGTGCTTGTCGTCTGGCTGGTCAAGCCGGTTCAAGACTTCACGCCCGTCACCTTGTTCGAGCGCTTCCAATGGGAAGTTCGCGATCAGCAGGTTCCGGCCTACATCCTGTTTTTCACGGTCTTCGAGATGGTGCTGTACAGCTACCGCCACGTGCTGCCGTTCGTCGGCGGGCCGGGAGGCAGCGACCGTAGCGACATCCCGAAGCCGATGCGTGAGGAGTTCGAGCACGCCGGACAACTGCTGGAAGAGGCTGAACGCATCCTGCGCAAGAACCGCGCGCGCGTGGAACGGGAGCTGCCCATCGCAACCCGCGAAGAGCTCCACGAAACGCTGGAGGACCTGCGCGAGACAATGGCCGCCTCGCCCTTCGAAGCGGGACCGTTCACCGCCAGCTACGAGCGCGCGAGCCGGTTGGTCGCACGGCGGCTGGGTCCGTGGCAAAAGGGCGAGTTCCGCGAGTACGTGGAGTCCATCGCCGTGGCGGTCGGTGTGGCCTTGCTGCTGCGTACATTCGTGGTCGAGGCGTTCAAGATCCCGAGCGGGTCGATGCTGCCCACACTGCAGATCCAGGACCATATCTTCGTCAACAAGCTCGCCTACGGCCCCGCCATTCCATACACGAACGCGCGGGTTTTCAACAGCTTGCCGCCCGCGCGGGGCGACATCATGGTGTTCGAATATCCCGATCCGAACCCCAACAACGAGCGTCAAGACTTCATCAAGCGCGTGATCGCTCTGGAGGGCGATACGCTCACGGTCGAGAACGGTCACCCGCTGCTCAACGGCTGGCGCGTCCCGAACTGTCGTATCGGTTGGTACGACTACCACGAGGGCACGGACCCCAGCCTCAAACGCAGCGAGCTGTTCATGGAGTTCCTCGGCAAGTACGCGTACATCACGCAATACGAGGACGATCGCGGCAGCGAACCGCGACAGGGCCCGTTCAAAGTTGCTCCGGGTGAAACCTGGGTGATGGGCGACAACCGCAACAACAGTATGGATTCGCGGGCCTGGAACAATGGACGCGGCGGTGGCGTGCCAGACGCAAACATCAAAGGCCGAGCGATGTTCGTGTGGCTGAGCTTCGGCTCGGACGGCGGAGTGACGTGGGACCGCCTGGCGACGAACGTGCTCGGCAAGCCGCGGCTACCCAAAGGCGCTCCAGCGGAGCTCCTAGAAGGCATCGAAAAGTGCCTGCGCGAACGGCCCGCACCAGGCCTGACGCTGCCGCCGCCACCACAGCATTGAGCTTTGAGTGAGCGTATTGCAGCTCACTCTGCACGGTTCCAAGAGCAAGCAGTTTAGAGGAGGATCCAGATGAAACGAGCGATCGACAAGTGGACCACCGGCGCGAGCCTTGCGCTCGTTTTCAGCGCCCTTTTGGCGTGCAAGAAGAAGACGGATGCCCCGGCTCCCGAAGCATCGGGGGCACCGGTGAGCCTCGTGGCTTCCGCGCTCGCGAGCGCAACCGCGGCAGCGGAGGCAGCAGCCAGCGCAGTGCCCGTCGCGGTCGCACCCCCCGCGGTCGACGCCGGTGTCGCCGTGCCCGCCCCCGTCCTCGGTGACGTCAAGCGCTTCCCCGCCAAGGAGAAGGTCGCAACCGGCGCTGTCAAGGTCACGATCGACGAGAGCAAGGTGTACGACGAGCCCGACAACACCAAGCCCTCCGTCGCGAGCCTGAACAAGGACCTATTCGTGGTGCGGCAAGCCACGCTCGGCACGGACTGGATCTTGGTCGAATTCCCGTCCGGCGTGGGCAAACTGTCACCGGGTTGGATCGAGGCCAAGTCACTGGGCGAGCAAGTGCAGCCGGCAGTGACGAAGGCCGCGGTCGCCGCGCAAAAGGCAGCAGCGGTCACATCCGCGAAACCAGCGACCAGCGCCGCTTTGATGCCCACGACTACCGCAGCAGCCGCAGTGACAACCGCTCCCCCGACGCCGACCGCTGTGCCTTCGGTGAAGAAAAAGCCTTCGCTGCTTTCGCCTCCTCATCACTGAGGGACCACCCCGCTGCGAGCGGCTTGGTTCGTTCAGCGTTGAACAGACCTGCCAGCAGGATGGCGAACGACTCCAGCGCCTGTTCTCTCATGCTGGTTGTCGTACGCCATCAGCGAAACTTCCCTTCCCGGGATTGTTTCGCCAGGGTATCTACCCGGCCCGCGACTTAGCGGCTCCGCTGGGGCTTTTCGAGCACAATCCCGAGCTTTTTTCGCAGCTCACGGGCCCAATGGGCGCGCAGCAGGGTGCTGATGGTGGACACGAGCCACACCAAGTCCACCAGCAGCGCCACGCGAGCGAAGGCCAGCGGGCTTAGCGGGTGGTGTACCGCGTAGCGGATGTAGAAGAAATGGAACAGCACTCGCGCAAAGCTCGCGTACGCGCCCGGCGCATAGGCAGCGACTGTCTGCCGCTGCCAGCGCCGAAAGTCTTCCGGGTCGACACCGGGCTGCTGCTCCGCGTTGCGGCTTTGGGTGTCGAGCTTTCGCAGCGTAAACATCACGCCCAAAATGACCGCGATGATGTCGTATTGATCCA